>CAZNSB010000332.1:0-6041 GCA_964575155.1 uncultured Planctomycetaceae bacterium
CCCGGTGATCCTGTCGCCCTCGACGTTGCGGGTAATCTCGGTGACGTACTCCGGCCAGATGACCGAGACGTACGGCGCGGGGGCGTCGCCTAGCGGTTCGTCGCGGCCCTGCAGGGCCCGGAGGACCGAGAGCCAGTCGGCGGGGTAGCCGACGAATGAAACCCGAAAGTCGCCCGTCCCGCCCGCCGCGGGGGAGGCGGGGGTGAGTCCTTCCGCCGGGCCACGCGCGGGGGGCGGGCCGCTTCGGCACCTGCGGGCTCGGCGGAAGGCGCGGGTGCGGACGAAGCTGACGGTCGGCTCAACACGTAGCCGATGTTCATCTCCTTGATGCCGGCATCGCGACACGCGCGCGCCACGCCGGCGAAGTAGCGATGGCGGGTGGCCTTGTCGGCGCGGACGAGGATCTCCACATCGGGATCGTCCTTGGCCGCGCGGGCAAGCAGCGCCCTCAGGGCCCGCTCGTCCTTGACGCGCTCGCCGGCGACGACCATATCGCCGTTGGCGAGCACGTTGACGATGACCTGGCGGGGCGGCCGGCGCTGGTCGGCGAGCTTCGCCTCCTCCTGTTGCCACTGCGATTCCAGGGCCAGAAACAACAGCAACGTCAGCCGGTGGTCGCGCGAGCGCCGAAACACCGAGCGCCACGCGGTCGCCGATTCCACGATGGCTTCGAAGTCCTCGGCGGGCATGGCCGCGGCCCCGCTGATCATGACCTTGAGCTGCTCGGCCGACGGCGGCGGCTCGGGCTTCTCGGCGGCCTGGTCGCCACAGCCTGCCGCGGCCGATGCCAGGCCGGCCAGTGCGAGAACCGCCAGCGCGTGTCTCATCTCCCCGCTCCTTCCCGTGTGTGAGGCGTTTCCGGCGATTCTAACGCGGTGCCCGCCCCCGCAGGTAGGAATTCCCCCGGTACTTGACCGCCGTGGACGTGGTGCTCATCCCGGCGGCCGTGCTGGCCGTCGCTGTTCTCTCCCAGCACCGGCCCGTCGGGTGAGACGCCGATGGCCAGAGACGTGCAGCCGGGCGACGGCGCCCCGGCGCCGACCGCGACACCCTCGCGCGCCTGGCCGACCTGACCGGCGCCCAGGTCGTTCCCACCGACGAGATCGCGCAGGCCCTCCGCCGCGCCGACGCCCGCAGGAGGACCGACCTCTGGCCGTGGCTGCTGGCGGCGGCCCTGTCGCTGATGCTCGGAGAGTGGTGCCTGGTCCGCATCAGGCGGCGGTGACCACGCCCCGACCGTCCCTCTCGTCCCCCCGGCCGACCACACGGGCGGCCTACTTCGGCGCCGGCCGGGGCGGCGCGGGCGGGCGGACCTTCTTCTTGACCGGCTTGCGATACGGAATGGCCTCGTACAGCTCCCGCTGCCGGCGGGTCATGCTCGGCCAGGCGCCGGCGAGGATGGGCTCGGCCGCGACCAGCCGCTCCGCCGTCTCCTTGTGATGGGTCGCCAGAACGCCAAGGCCGAGCTGGGCGCAGCGGATGGCCGTGTGCGCGCTCATCCCCACCCTCGTCGCCCTGCTGTCCTGGTCGCCCTTTCGCCGGAGCAAGACGAGCATCTGGTGATCGATAAGGAGAGCGAAGTAGGGCAGAGGCCTGGTTCCATGAGGGGGTTTGCCGACAAGAAGGAACGTCGCCGCGGCGGCGTGCTTATCGAGGTCCGTCCCGATGAAACGGAGCAGCTCTCGCTGAAAGTTCTTCCCCAGGCGCCTGCGCTCCTGGTCAAAGAGCTTCCGCAGGGCCCGCTGGTCGCCGTGCCAGCCCCGCGCCTGCCGGCGCGCCTGCTCTTCCAGCAGCGCAAAGGGGGGCTTGTCGCGCTGCCCTTCTGCGGCCAACGCCAGACTCACCGCAACGACAGAGGCAAGGCCGAGGATCGCACGTATCATTTCTGCGCCTCCTCAAGAGGGGTCGATGTCCACGTTCTGCGATCGATGCGCAGGGACGTATGTACCTCCGCGGGCGGTCCGCCGCAACTACAGATCGCAGGAGATCACCGCGTGCTCGTGTGTGCACGGCGGGCCGGAGGCCACCAGCAGCCGCCGGGCGCGGGGCAGGGCGATCATCGACCAGAGCGTGAAGGCCTCGTGCGCCCCGCCGTGTCGGCAGGGGGCCCAGGGCTCGTGGCTGGCGAGGATGCCGCGGACGTCGGCAGCGGTTTTCGGCGGCGACGTCCGCTGCCGCCAGCGCAGGTAGCCGTAGCGGTGAATCGATATCTCCTTCTGCCCCGGCGCCCGCCGGTCGGCGTCCTTGAGGGCGTCGGAGACGTAGTGGTTGGTGGCGAAGACGAAATCGCCGCCGCGGTCCCGGCAGGCGACGAGGGGCACGGCGGCCTCGAGGACACAGGTGTCGCCGCGTTCGTCGGCCAGGACGACGTTGAATCCCTTGCCCGTCAGCGGGGCGTCGTCGATGGCATCGAGGAACTCCCGCGCGGACCGGCACCGCCGCATGAGGTGGTACGCCCACAGCCGGATGTCCACCCGCGGGCCGGTCTTCTCGAAAACGCTGCCCACGGAGTTGTGCCCGTTGGCCAGCCCGGCGGCGTTCATGGCGTCCAGCCCGCTCAGCCAACCCGCGTAGGTCACCTGGATCATCCCCAGCCCGTCGGCGGGGGAGGAGGTGCGAATGACGAAGACGCGCTCGTCGGGCTCGCCGTCGTTGTTCTTTCCCAGCACCGGCCCGTCGGGCGAGGCGCCGATGGCCATGGACGTGCAGCCGCCGAACGTGTCCACGTGGTTCATCGCCAGCAGCGCCGCCAGCTCGACGCCGCTGCCCTCGGCGAGGCCCTCCAGCTCCGCCAGCACCTCCGGCATGCGCAGCGCCATCGCGTCGTGAGCCATGTCCACGAAGGCGTCGGTCGGCTTCAGCCGGCCGGCGCCCAGCCAGAACTCCGCGTTCTGCCGGATCTCCTCGCGCGCCTGCCGGCCGTACTCCAGGCCCATCTCACGCGGCGAGCCGCTGCACGCAACGACCTTCAGGCTGCTCCCGCCCATCCGTCTTGCCTCTCTCGGGCCTGCGGCCTGCGGCGCGGTCACGAAAGCCCGGCTTCGTAAGCCTTCAGAGCGGCCAGCTCTCGCGGGAGGTGGGTTTCGTGGGGCTCCCAGTTGATCCACTCGCCGCTGAGGTAGCCGGCGAAGTCGACGCCCTTCAGCAGCTCAATGACGCGCCGGTGGTCGATGTCCCCGCTGCCGATGGGAACCAGGGCGAACTTGCCCTCGCGGTCGGCGCCGTCGTGAACGTGAAGGTGGCGGATCCACGGCCTCAGCGCCTCGAACGACTCGCCGATCGTCGCGTGCCCGCCGCGGACCGGGTGCATCACGTCCCAGTTGGCGCCGACGGCGGGGTGGTCCACCCGGCGGAGGACCTCGGCGACGTGATGCGGGTCGCACCAGGCGTCGTGGGTCTCCAGGCACAGCGTCACGCCGCGCTCGGCGGCGTGGTCGGCGGCGGCGGAGAGGCCCGCCGCCAGCAGGTCGATGGCGTGCTCGCGGCTGGCGGACTCGGGAAAGGCCCCGCCGAAGACCCGCAGCCGCGGGCACCCCACGTCGCCCGCCAGGTCGATCCGCTCGTGCGTCGCCGCGACCATCTCCTCGTGCGTCGCCGGGTCCGCGCAGCGGCACGAGGTGGCCAGGCACGCCGCCGCCACGCCGCTTTCGGCGAACGCGCCTCTGGCCTTCTCCCTCTCGGCCGCACCCGTCGCCACCTCGATGCCGTGGGCGTGCCCGCTGTCCAGCCGGGGCTCGACCCCATCATACCCCAGCCGCCCGGCCAGCGCGAGCACATCGGCGAGGCCCAACTGCGGCGTCGAGAACGTCATGAAGGCGTACTTCATCGTGGACCGTCCTTCCCTTTCGCCGGCTCCTGCTCGGCCCGGATTGCCTCGAGGGCCTCCGCAAGCCGCCGTTTGACCTCGGCGTCCTTCAACCCAAGCAGCTCAATCGCCGAGCCGGTCATTCCAGCGCCGCGAAGTCGCCGCCCAGCAGGGCCGCCTTCGCATCCATATAGTAGCGGAAGTTGTCCCACGAGACATCCGGCGGAACCGTGTGGTCCACGGTGGGGATGAACCCGCCCTCCTCGATCAGCGGGATGAACTCGCGCAGGTGCCGCCGGATCGCCTCGGGCCCGCGGACGAGGACGCGCTTGTCCACCCCGCCCCACAGCCGCAGCCCCCGACCGAAGCGCCGCCGCCACTCCATCGGGCTGACCCCGCTGGCCCGCTCGATCGGCCAGAGGGTGTCCACGCCGGCGTCCATCAGCAGCGGGATCAGCGCCGTCGGGTCGCCGTCGGTGTCCACCGCGAACCACCGCGTGCCGCGAGACCGAAAGAACTCCACCATCCGGCGAAGGTGCGGAAAGATGAACTCGCGAAACGTCTCCGGCCCCAGCAGCGGGCCGGTCTTCATCGCAAAGTCCTCGTTCAGGGTAAAGTAGTCGACCTCGATCTTCTCCAGCACCGGCCGGGCGGTCTCGATGACGAAGTCGGCGTAGAACTCCATCATCTCGTGCATCATCGCCGGCTGGTCGTACCAGGCGTAGGAGAGGTTCTCGGTTCCCATGAACTCCCGCGCCCGCCAGTAGAAGCCGTTCGCCGCGCAGTTCCTCCCCAGCACCAGCGGACGATCGCGCCGGCGCCACCGCGCGACCCGCCCCTCCAGGTCCGCCGGGCGCCTCTCGTCCATGCCCGCCACCAGACGCTTCTTGACCGCGGCGAAGTCGTGCGGCGTGGTGACCGGGAACTCCAGGTATTGATCCATGCACATGCGTTGACCCGCGACCGTCCCCGCCTTCAGCGCCTTCGTGACGATGCCCCTGCCGTTCCGCCGGATCTCATACTCCTCCGTCTCTTCCAGCAGCTCCTCCTCAAACGGCGGCAGGAACCCGAAGTTCACCGCGACGTACTCCCGCCGGTCCAGCCCCAGCGCCGGCTCGGCGACGAACCAGTCCCAGCAGAACCCCGCCACCGCCTCGGGCGCCTCCGCTTCCCACCGCCGCCGCGTCTGCTGCCACGCCCCCAGCTCGTGGTTCGGGCGCGGCGACCACGGGCCGTACCCCATGCACCCTCTGAACTTCTCCAGGTCCGTCGGCATGTCCTCTCCACCCGCCCGCCGGTCCAGCCGTCGCCAGGGACACCGCAGCCGGCCTCCACCCAGGCCCGGCCCTTCCAGCCGCCGGCATTATAACCCCTCCGCTCCCCCTGCGGACCGCTGCTGGCGCGCGGGCCTGCCGGGAAAGACCAGGGGCGGCCGCACCCATACCGGCGGCCGCCCCGGTCCTCGCGGGGCCCCGACCCACGCCCCGCTCAGAAACATCTACCTGCATCCCGTCCTACGAGTCAACGCGCCCTCGGCGCCGCCGGACGGGCTTCTTCTTCACCCCCGACCCATACCCCACCCCCGCCCGCAGCGCGCGGGCCTGCCGAAGCGCCGCCCGCACCAACTCCGCCTGCCACCGGTTCACTTCCAGGATGGCCTGGAGGGTGCCTTCCAGGCGAGGCTCGCCCTTTCGGAACTTTTTGACCATCCTGCTTGTCTCTCCCGGCCAATGCAGTAGAATGCCGCCTGCGGATTCAGAGATTATTCGCAAATGCGTATTTTCGTCAAGAATAAAACCGCGATTGTGAAATAAATTATGGGCAGCGCCCCGGACACCTCCGGCATCTGCGGCCGCATCGCGCAACTCCGCCGGGAGCTCTACGGAAATCGTGGCAAGTCCAGCCTTGCCAAGCAGTTAGGAATATCGCCGTCCACCTACGGCTACTATGAGACCACCCGCGTCCCGCCGGCGGACCTGCTGGTCAGGATCGCCGACGCCGCCGGGGCGGACCTCCGCTGGCTGCTCACCGGCCAGCCCGCCAGCCCCCCCGTTCCTGCCGATCACCCCGCCGTCGGGCAGATCGCCGCCCTCCTCACCGCCCGCCCCGACGCCGCCGCCCCGCTGACGGCCTTCGTGGACCTCCTCGCCGAGTCGCTCAAGTGGCCGAAGAAGCCCCGCCCCCAGGCCCGCGGTGCGCCGGCCCGGCCCCCTGCGGCGCCCGCCCCGGCCAGACC
>CAZNSB010000333.1:0-1679 GCA_964575155.1 uncultured Planctomycetaceae bacterium
TCCCCATGGCCACTGCAATGTCATGTCCCCACAAGACTACACCCCTCGCCCGCGGTGCTCAAGCCGGCAGCTTGTGGCAGGCGCTGGCGTACGCCTGCCTTCCGAAGCCTCGGCGAAGGGAGGTGGAGCGAAACCTGCCCGTCGGCAGGCGGGCCCGGTGCGGGCGAAGCTGGTGCGTCGGGCGTGGGGCTGGCCGTGGAGCAGCGCGGCCGCGCGCTGCGGGCAGGCCGACGGCAGCGGCCTGCTGGATTTGGGGTGGCGGCGCCGGATTGACCCGGCGGCGTGCCGTGAGGCCCTGACGCAGCCGCAGGATGCGCCGATGGTCTCGAAGCTGCGGCTGTGGACGAGCCGCGGCCGGCCGCTGGGCAGTGATCGGTTCGTGCCGAAGCTGGAGCGGCTCCTGGGCCGGCGGCTCCGCCCCCTTCCTGTTGGCCGACCCACGAAAAAAACGAAATGCCAACCACACAAATAGGGCGCGTCCCCTATTATCCCATTTGAAAGATGACATTCCTCTCGTCAAAGCTAAGATGTTTGTAGGACACTGCCTCGACTCCTTTCGATTGAGACCTTCCATCAGCCTCAATCTACCGGAGCCAAGTCGCGGTGTCCTTTCTTTTCACGTCCCGTTGCACTTGCGATGTGAATTCGCAGAAGAAAGGCGAAACAACCGGGACGGTTTCCGATTTCGGCGTTGAGGAGTCCGCCGTGTCAGGGCGGGGCGCGCCAATTCTCGGGACGCCTCACCAATGGCATTAAGATAGGGCTTTGCAGCCGGAAGGGCTGAGATCCGCCAGCCCAGGCCAACGGCCTGGGGACAGGCGTTTCGCAGGTGGACGAGCCCTGAATGGGCGGCAGAAAACGCTCGCAAGTCGCGGTTATCTCGCCCCTTCAGGGCTTCGCCGATCATGATCTGCCTTCCCCGGGCGTTGCCCGGGGCTGATGAATCCGAGCCCTTCGGGCTCCCGAAACGCCAACGCGATTCGCTGATCGTAATGCCATTGGGGACGCCTCACTGATTGTGAGGCGTTCGGGCACGCGAGGCATAAGGCATCTGGCCACGCCACCCGGCGCGGCGGCGCGACTCGCGGCACTACACATAGGGTGTAGGGGTGGCGTGGGAAGGCCCGACGTGGTCGGGCATCGCCACGGGGAAACGAACGACGGGTAAACGGCTTACCGAGCGAGTTGTGCAATGGCAAGGACTTACGTCATTTCCGGCCGCGCGGCGTTAACCCGTTCACGGACCGGTCAAGAGTGCGTAAGCTTTTCTCATGAACGCGCTTACACGAATTGAGGTCTCGCATGGAACGGGTAAACATGTTTACTCATCGCACAGCCGGGCGGAACCTCATGGGGAGATGCGGAGTCACCTTGGGCGCGGCGGCGCGACTCGCGGCACTACACATAGGGTGCAGGGGTGGCGTGGCGAGGGCCGACGTGGTCGGGCATCGCCACGGGGAAACCAAGCTTGAATGTGGGGGTGGCCCGGACAAACGGAGCGCCAGCGGAGTTTGTCCGGCTCACTGGCTCAGCCGGACAAGCTGCGCCCCGGCAAACGGCGTCGGGGCTGCGCTTGTCCGGGGCACCCACAACGACGGGTAAACGGGTTACTGAGCGAGTTGTTCAATGGCAAGGACTTACGTCATTTCCGGCCGCGCGGCGTTAACCCGTTCACGGAC
>CAZNSB010000333.1:1779-6028 GCA_964575155.1 uncultured Planctomycetaceae bacterium
GTAAACATGTTTACTCATCGCACAGCCGGGCGGAACCTCATGGGGAGATGCGGAGATGCAGAATCCCAGACAGAAGGAGTACGACGACGAAGAGCTGGTCCTGGCGATCGCCTCGGGGGCCAAGCCTCACCGCCAGATCGCCCGGGAGTTCGGGCTGAGCCCGACGATGGTCTGCCTGATCACCAAGGGCCAGCGGCGTCCGGAGCTGCTGCCGAGGATCGTGGCGGCGACGGCGGAGTTCCGCGAGCGAGCCCGTCGGCTGGCGGGTAGCCTGGCGGCGGCGCTGGGTCGGCTGGGGAGCCTGATCGCCGGCGACGGCGACGTCAGCCCGCAAGTCCAATTGCGGGCGGCGGTTGAGATTCTGAAGTTCGCCCTGGGCGCGCCCGTCCGGGCCGAGCCGGTCAGCTCCCAGCCGATCGACCCGGAGTTCACGCCGACACCGGAGTCGGAGCCCATCTACGAACGGATCCTCACCGCCCGGCGGAGGACCAGGCCAAGATATGGCGGCTGGTGGGAGGCCCCTCCGACGACCCCCGCAAGGACGACCTGTGGCGGACGCCCGAGGAGCTGGCCGCCCTCGACCAGACCCCATGCCCGCCCCAGGAGACAACCCCCGACGATTCCCTCTGGTAGCGCGGCCGCCGGTGCTCCCGGCGGGCAGGTCCGGGCCGCGTCACCGACTTTGACCGGGGTCTTGATGGATCCCATTTCCCTGTCGCCGGTCGCCGGCGAGGGTAGAATGAGAGATGGGCCGGCAGGGCCCGGCCCGCGGTGGAGCCCAATCAGGAGAATGTCATGAAACGCGCGCGGGTCCATGCAGTGCTGGGGGCCGCCGTGCTGCTGCTGGCGGCCGGCGGGGCCCCGGCCGGGGTGAAGACGAAGGCCCTGGAGTACCGCCAAGGCCACACGGCCCTGCGGGGCTACCTGGCCTACGACGACTCCTTCCCGCACAAGCGGCCCGGGGTGCTGGTCTTCCACGAATGGTGGGGCCTGAACGACTATGCGAAGGGCCGGGCGAAGCAGCTCGCCCGGCTGGGGTACGTGGCCCTGGCGGCGGACATGTACGGCGGGGGCCGGCGGGCAGCGACGGCCCGGGCGGCGGGGGCCATGGCGGCGCCGCTGAAGAAGGATCGGAAGCTCATGCGGGCCCGGGCGCAGGCAGCGCTGAAGGTGCTGCAAGAACACCCGCTCGTTGACGGCGAGAAGCTGGCGGCGATCGGGTTCTGCTTCGGCGGGACGGCGGCGCTGGAGCTGGCCCGCAGCGGGGCCGAGCTGGCGGCGGTCGTGAGCTTCCACGGCAATCTGGACACGCCCGACGCCGCCGACGCCGGGAAGATCAAGGCCAGGGTGCTGGTGCTCCACGGCGGCGACGACCCGCACGTGCCGGCGGCGGAGGTCGCGGCGTTTCAGAAGGAGATGCGCAACGCCGGGGTGGACTGGCAGATGATCACCTACGGCGGGGCCGTCCACGCATTCACCAACCCCGCCGCCGGCGACAAACCCTCCACCGGGGCCGCCTACCACCAGCGCGCCGCCCGCCGGGCGTGGGCCGCCATGCAACTGCTCTTCGCCGAGACCATCGGCGTGCCCCGCGTCCGCGGCGACCGCGAGGGCATCGGACGCTTCTTCGTCGAGAAGGTCGCCCGCCCCGTCGGCAAGGCCGGAAAGGCCACCGGCAAGGCCGTGGGAAAGGCCGGAAAGGCCACCGGAAGGGCCTTCAAGAAGGTCTGGGAAAAGGTCACCGGCAAGGACGGGGAGAAAAACTAGGGACTGCTGAGTCCTGTGCATTCAATGTTCTTGCCGCGTTCGTTTCCGCGACCCTTCGGGTCGCGGAGCGCGACCCTACGGGCCGCGGCTAAACGGAAGCGGCGGACATTAGATATGTAGTTATCACCATGCGTTCAGCCGCGACCCGAAGGGGAGCGGGTTCTCGCCGGCCCGCCAAATCAGTTGTGACGCACTACCAGATGTCGTCGAGGGCGCGGCCGCCGGCGTGCTGCTTGGCGCGTCGCAGGTCGTCGAACAGCGGCAACTGCCCGCCCCCCGCCCTGAAGCCCCGACGCGGTGCCCCCCGCAGGCGCAGCGGGCGGCTGATTCGTTAGTGGTTTGCCCGCTGAAGCGGGCAAGTAACCCCCCGCTTCCGCGGGGGGCTGCTGAACATGGAGTTGTCGTTGCTCTTCCGTGATTCCGCGAGACGCGTGCACGAGAGTTGTCGTTGCTCTTCCGCGATTCCGCGAGAAGCGTGGACGAGAGTTGTCGTTGCTCTTCCGTGATTCCGCGAGACGCGTGCACGAGAGTTGTCGTTGCTCTTCCGTGATTCCGCGAGAAGCGTGCACGAGAGTTGTCGTTGCTCTTCCGCGATTCCGCGAGACGCGTGCACGATCGAAGCTGCGCGCCTCGATAACCCCCCGCCCCGGACAGTAGCCCCCCGCGGGAGCGGGGGGTTGGGCGCAAGGTCGAGCGGGAGATCCGGAACCGACCGCGCCGCGCGCCGCTATCCGCTCTGCGCCTCGTCGCGGATCAGCTCGATGTCGGGCAGGGCGTGGATGAACTGGCGCCCGTAGGGGCGAGTGAGGATGCGGTGGTCCAGGCAGACGACGATGCCGGTGTCGCTGCGGGAGCGGATCAGCCTCCCGAAGCCCTGCTTGAAGCGGATGATCGCCTCGGGGAGCTGGTACTCGCCGAAGGGGTTCCCCCCGCCGGCCCGGATCGCCTCGATGCGGGCCTCGACGATGGGCTCGTCGGGGACGGCGAAGGGCAGCTTGGTGATGATGACGTTGGATAGGGCCGCCCCGGCCACGTCCACCCCCTGCCAGAAGCTCACCGTCCCCAGCAGGACGCGTCGGCCGCCCTCGCGAAAGCGGTGGAGCATGGCCGAGCGGGGCAGGTCCCGGCCCTGGACGAGCAGCTCGTAGCCGTTGCGGTCGGCGAAGTCGGCGAGGGCCTCGGCGGCGGCGCGCAGCATGGCCCAGGAGGTGAACAGCACGAAGCAGCGCCCCTCGGTCTTGCGGACGTAGTGCTGGACGGCGCGGACGGCCGGGGAGAGGAACGCCGCCAGCCGGTTCGGGTCGCCCAGGCGGGTCTCCACGTACAGCCTCACCTGGCGCCGGAAATCGAAGGGGCTGTCGAGGGCGAGTTCTCGCGGGTCGTCCAGGCCCAGGCGGGAGCGGATGTAGTCGAACCCTCCGACGCCGGCCCGCCCGGTGGTCAGCGTCGCCGAGGTCAGCACCACCGAGGGCACCGCCTGGAAGAGGACGTCCCTGAGGATGCCGGCGACGTGGATGGGCGCGCAGGCCAGCGAGACCCGGCGGACGTTGCGGAAGGTCCGCACCGTCCGCCAGTAGGCGCAATCGTCCAGTGCCTGGGCGACGAGGTCCCGGACGGCGTCGGCCATCTCGACCGCCCGCTGCTCGTAGGAGCGCAGCTCCAGCCGGGCGGCTGCGTCCTTGGCCGCCTTCCGCACCCGCCCCAGCTCGCCGGCCACCTTCACCAGGGCCGGGGTGACGGCGTTCGCCACGGCGTTGGGGCGGGTGATGCGCCCGTTGGCGGCGACCGCCGGCGGGCCGGCGTCGGCCAGGGCGATGAAGAAGGCGGCGGCGGCGGCGGAGGCGGCGCGGACGGCGCCGATGGCGGCGGCGTCCCCGGCCAGGGCCAGCACCCCCCGGTCAGTGCGCGGGTTGTACAGCTCGCGCAGCAGGAACTCCACCGCCGCCGACCCGACCGAGCTGCCAAAGTGATCCGAGGCCACCGACTCCACCGTGTGGGCCTCATCCAGGACCAGCAGCTCGTAGCCCCCCAGCAGCTCGGCGGCGCCGTCCTGGCGGCGGCGCAGGGCCAGGTCGGAAAACAGCAGGGCGTGGTTGACCACGAGCAGGTCGGCCTTTCGCATCTCCTCGCGGGCGGTCTGAAAGTGGCAGGAGCCGAAGAACCGGCACTGCCGCCCGGCGCAGGAGCCCTTCTCTGCGCGGACGCGGCTCCAGACGGCCTCGGCGACGGCGAAGGTGATGTCCTGGCGGGACCCGGAGGGGGTGCTTCCGGCCCACTGGGCGAGGCGCCGGAGCTGGCGGAGGTCGCGCTCGGAGGCAAAGATCTTGTCGGCCCGGCGGGTGGCCCCCTCCAGCCGGCGGCGGCAGAGGTAGTTGTTCCTGCCCTTTCCGAGGACGGCCCGGAAGGGCAGGTGCAGGTGCTCGCGGAGAAACGGCAGGTCCTTCCCGACGAGCTGCTCCTGGAGGGCGATGGTGTAGGTGGA
>CAZNSB010000334.1:0-6023 GCA_964575155.1 uncultured Planctomycetaceae bacterium
GTCAAAAACAGTTTCTCCGGCATTGTCACCCAGGTACAGTATCTTTTCCGCCTCGTCCAGGGTGGTCTCCGGCGGGGCCGTCGCCAGACTTCGGGAGGTCATCACCTCCCGGATGGGGCGGTCCTCGGTGAGGAACTTCATGTCCCGCCGGGTGAGTATGCCCACGAGTCTGCCGTCGGACTCCACGAGCGGGAACCCCGAGACGTTGTGATCGGCCATCTTCTGCCGGGCGATCGTGGTGGGGGCGTCCGGGGGCAGCGTCACGGGATCGACAATGATGCCGTTCTCGCTCCGCTTGACCTTCTCCACCTCGCGGGCCTGGATCTCCCCGGACATGTTCTTGTGGATCACGCCGATCCCGCCCTCCTGGGCCAGGGCGATGGCCAGGTTCGCCTCGGTGACCGTGTCCATGGGCGCGGAGACCAGCGGCACGTTGAGGGAGATGTTCTGCGTCAGGCGGGTGGACGTGTCCGCGTCCCGGGGCACGACGGCCGAACGCGCCGGAACCAGCAGCACGTCATCGAAGGTGATCCCATCGGCGGCGATCTTGTCCATGGCGGGACCTTTCCAAAGGGTGCGGCAACCCGATTGTGTCGGCCAAGGTGGCGACCTTTGGTTGCCGATGAGAATTAACCAGTCTTCGGGCTCCGCGTCAACACGAAAATTCCTCCCGGCGAGGACCGTGGGCCGCCTCAAGGGAATCGAAAGAGGCATTCGAGCCTGTCGGCGCTCGGCGTCGCCGCCGGGGCGGCAAAGTCGCGTGAAGATGGCGCTTGCCCGCGCTCCTGCCGGACGTGTATGATCCCGCGCCGCGATCGGAGAGGTCGCGGCGCTTCCCCGAACCGGAAAGGCCGCAAGTATGTCGGATCCTGAGTCTCCGCGGCCGCCTGCCGCCGCCCAGCCGGCGTTGCGTCGTGTCCCCGTCGGGGGGCCCGGACGCCCCTGGCTCCAGGGCCTGATCGCCCTGCTGGCGGTGTACCTCTTCATCGCGGCGATCAACCTGATGGGCCACGGGCTCAAGATGATCGCACAGGTCCCCGAGAGCAACAAGTACCTTGAGGAGTCCGTGTTCTCGCTGGCAGCCCATCCCCTGGCCGGGCTGTGCATCGGCGTCCTGATCACCTCCGTGGTCCAGTCAAGCAGTTTCACCACGTCGTTTACGGTGGGGCTGGTGGCGGCCGGTCAGATCGACCTGCCCATGGCCATCCCCATCGTCATGGGGGCCAACATCGGCACCTCGGTGAAGACGACCCTGGTGTCGCTGGTCAACATGAACCGTCGGCTGGAGTTCCGCCGGTGCCTCAGCGGGGCGGTCGTTCACGATTTCTTCAACATCCTCACCGTGCTGACCCTGCTGCCGCTGGAGCTTGCGTTCGGGGTCATCTCGCGCCCGGCCGGGGCGTTCGCGAGGTGGCTGGGGTGTGCGGCCTTTTTTACCACCGACCCCAGTCACTTCAACCTCGTCAAGCTTGCCGTGCAGCCTATTGCCAAAGCGGCCGACGCGTTCCTGATGGGCACGCTGGGGCTGTCGAAGACGGCGGCGGGGACCATCGAGCCGATCGTGGGGGTCGTGCTGCTGTTTACCGCTCTGATCTTCCTGGTGAAGACGCTTCACGGCCTGCTCAAGGAGCGCCTCAGCGGGCTCTTCAGCCGGACGCTCTTCAGGAACCAGGCGACCGCCTTCACGGTGGGCCTGATCATGACCGCCGCCGTTCAGAGCTCCTCGGTGACGATCTCTCTCATGATCCCGCTGGCGGGGGCGGGCCTGCTGACGGTCCGGCAGATCTTCCCCTACGCCCTGGGGGCGAACATCGGCACGACCATCACCGCGATCCTGGCCGGTCTGGCCGCCGCCGCCATTGCCGCCGGAGAGGGCGACGCCGCACAACTGGCCGGGGCCGCCGGGCTGGGCGTGGCCTTCGGGCATCTCCTGTTCAACGTGCTCGGGAGCTGCATTTGGTGGCCCCTCCAGTGGATTCCTATCTCGCTGGCAAAGGGGTATGCCAAGAGGGTCTCCCGCCGACGGATGCTGGCGGGCGTGTACGTCCTGACCGTATTCTTTATCCTCCCCGTGACGGTGATCGTCCTCGTCAACCGATAATACGGAGAACCTGCACGAGGCAATTCCGCGGAGAACAGACAAATGCTCAAGGAAATACTGAAAGCCCTGAAGGGCAAAGACGTCCTGTCGGAAATGATCGCCGAGGTCGGGGAGATGCTCGACGCCGGAAAGTGGATGTTCGAGAGGGCCTCGGAAGCCCTGATGCGAAAGGCCGACTGGAGCGCCCTGGCCGAGGAGCTGTACGGCAAGGACCGGCAGATCAACGAGATCGAGCAGGGCATCCGGGAGCGGATCGTGACGCACTTGGGGCTCGGCCACCCCGGCGACCTCAGCGCCTGCCTGGTCCTCATGAGCGTGGTCAAGGACGCCGAGCGGATCGGCGACTACGGCAAGAACCTCTTCGAGGTCGCCAAGTTCTACCGCCGCGAGTTCACGCATCCGGAGTACTCCGTCACGCTGGAGGACATCCGCGAGAAGGTCCACCCGCTCTTCGATGACGCCAAGAGGGCCTTCCTGGAAGCCAAGCGAAAACTGGCGAACCGGGTGCTGGACACGGCGAGCACGGCCCGGGGCCGGTGCGACGTGGTGATCCGTCAGCTCCTCAGCGTGCACGAGCAGATCGCCCCGGACGAGGCGGTGGCGTACGTGCTGCTGGCGAGGTTCTACAAGCGGGTGGCGGCGCACCTGGCCAACATCGCCACCAGCGTCGTTTCCCCGGTGCCGATGATCGACTATCGAGGCAAGATGCCCAAGTCGGAGGACTGAGGGCATGCCCCGCGCCGGGGCAGGACCTCCGCCGCGGCCGGCGGGGCCAGCCCGTAGGCGGCGGCGCTGAGGCCCAGCAGCCGCACGGCTGCGGACCGGGTCAGGTCGCGGAGCCGATGCCGCACCAGGGCCTGCTCGACCTGCCCGGCGAGGATCCTGGCCGCCGTCCGCCCCAGCCCCCATCGGCTGCGCCCCTGCCGAACCAGCCACTGCTTCGACCACGCCGTGCACGCGCCGCCGTCGTGGTGCAGTCGCAGCCGGCTGCGCAGCCTCACCCGCGCCCCGTGCCGCTTCTCCAGCCGGGCCTTCGCCTCCCGCAGGCCCGCCGCCTCCAGCACCGTGAGCGCCATCTCCAGGATCGCCGGGCTGCTGATGCACCGGACGCGGCGGCGAATCAGGTAGCAGTGGACGGCACCGGCAAGGGCCGCGGCCACGTGCCCGTCCTGGATGGCGGCGGGCATGGCCCGAAGCAGGCACCCGCCCAGCTTGTGCCGGTCGAAGGGCTCGGCCGTTCGGTCACGCTTGAGCACGTGGATCGTCCTTGATCGCGGCAACTTCGGAATCTCCTTATTCCGCCACTCGCCCGCCCCGGCCCGGCGAGGGCCGGGATCTCATGCCGCACAGCCGGCCCGGGGCATCACTGATCGCCTCCGGCGTCCTCGTCGAAGAGCTCTTTCTGTCCGGGCGCCTGCGGGGAGGCGTCGCGGATTTCCTCGGCCTCGTCGATCAGCTCGCCCACGTCGCGAAACTCCCGGTACACGCTGGCGAAGCGGATGTAGGCGACCTTGTCCAGGTCTCGCAGGCGCTCGCTGATCGCATCGCCGATGTAGGAGGAGGACACTTCCTTGTCGAATTTCTGGAAGATGTCCTCCTCGACGGCCTCGGCGATCTCGCGCAACTGCTCGTCGCTGACCGGACGCTTGTAGCACGCCTTCTGGAGGCCGATGAGGATCTTCGTTCGGTCGTACGGGGCGCGGGAGCCGTCCTTCTTGATCACGGAGACGCGAAGCGTCTCCTCGGCACGCTCGTAGGTGGTGAAGCGCCGGCGGCATTGGAGGCACTCACGGCGCCGCCGGACGGCCCGGCCGCCCTCGCTGCTGCGGGAGTCAACCACCTTGTCGTTGTCCTTGCCGCAGAACGGACATTGCATGGCGGCGTCCTCGCGATCCAGCCCCCAAGGCGCCCCGTCGGCGCCCACGCCCTTGTCCCTGGCACGTACATATAGGGGCTGACACTAAGTGTACACCCACCATCTTGGGCGTCAAGCTATTTTCCCAGTTTCGTGGGCGGCTTTTCAGGAGCCAGGACGTGGACCAGAAAGACCTGTCCGGCGGCGGGGCGGACGGGAGCGTCCTTCTTGAGGGCAGGTCCCCGGCTGTAGGAGGAGCGGTATCGGAGGGATCGGCTGACCTTCTTGGCCCAGGCAGCCAGGTCGGCGGGCTTGATGAACGTGCTCTTGCCGAAGTTCTTCTCCTCGGGATCGCAGCGGCCCGTGAGAAGCCCGGCGAAGGCCTCCCCGGCGAGCACCACCCCCGTCGGCTCGCCGGGAAGCAGCCCCGCGTCGAGCTTCACTCCGTCCGCCCCGGCGGAGAGGACCTTGGCCTCGCCGGTGCGGATCTGCGTGCCCATCTGCCGGTACAGGTTC
Organism: uncultured Planctomycetaceae bacterium; assembly: GCA_964575155.1. GTDB lineage: Bacteria > Planctomycetota > Phycisphaerae > SM23-33 > SM23-33 > CAZNSB01. The sequence goes on from CAZNSB010000334.1 coordinate 4,473, forward strand.
GCCGCGTGGAGGGTGACGGTCTGCCCGGCCTTGACAGGAGCGGGCTTGGCCAGATCCACCGGCGCCAGCGTCACCCCGGAAACGCGGATGGTCGTCAGCGGCAGGTCCGGCTTGGACGAGGTGCTGCCGTACATCGCCCGCTGCGTCGGCTCGGCGCGAACGAGCTGGCCCCGGGCGATCTGCACGTACAGCAGCTCCGCCCCGGCGATGGCCTCGCGGTCGACCAGCAGCCCGCCGCCCTTGCTGATCGGCACGGCCAGGGCCTGCTTGGCCACGATGCGGTCGTAGGGCGGCGTGAAGAGCTCCTGGCCGCGCGACTGCCACTCCTTGCCCGGCATCAGCCAGGGCACGCCCTTGCGGTACCCGCGGTGGGGGTACTTGGGCTTGGCGTATCGTTCCACCAGCTCCTTCGCCTTCAGATAGAGCGGCTCCTTGATGTACCCGCCGGGGACCTCCTTCATCGCCGTCTGGACGAGCTTGATGGTCTCGTAGGTGTCGTCGCGAAGCTGAAGGCAGACGATGAACTCCCCCAGGGCCCTGAGGTGCTGCTTCCTCCTCAGGAGCGCCAGGCCCCGGCCCTGGTGGAAGGCGGCGATGAGGGGCTCTCTCTCGATGCACGTGCGGAAGCGTCTTTCCGCCTGCGCGTACCTTTCCGCCCGGAGGTCCAGCACCGCCAGGAGGAAGTCGCGGACGAGGAGGTCCGGCCAGGCCTGCGCGCCCTTGGCGAGGGTTTGCTCGGCCTGGGCGTAGAGCCTTTTCTTTCGGGTCTCTTGCGCCGCCGTTCGGCCGTAGATGTACCTGGCCTTGCGAGTGAGGTCGAGGCCCTCCCTGGCGTGCTCGAGGAACCTGTCGCGCCGCTGCCGCTGCTGGTCGCGCGTCAGCCAGAGGGTCCCGACCTTGCGCCTGCCGTCGTGGACGAAGATCCGCCACTGTTCCAGCTCGTGGCGGATCGACTCGGTCTCGGCCATGCCGGCAAGCAGCTCCAGCTTGCGCGCGGTCATGAACAGGGCCGGCTCCGGCAGGGTCACCAGGTCGATGTCCCACTCGGCGGTCGGCTGGACGGCGGGGCCGCCCTCGGCAGGCGCCTCCGGCGGGGGGGGCGCGGCAGTCGGCCGGGTCCTCGGCCCGGCCTCGCTGGCGTAGATGACCTCGGATTCGTCAACGACCACCGTCCCGAGGGCCATCTCGACCTTGACCTTGCCGCCCTCGCGGGTGACCTTGCCGACGAGCTTCCGCCCGTCGCGGAGGTAGACTGTCCCGCCGGCGGCCGCCGAAGCCAGAAGGGCCGCCGTCAGCATCACCAGCAGGGGCTTCCTTGGCATGGGCGGTGTCCTTTCCGTGCCGATTCGCCGGGCACATTACGTCTAACGCCCGGCGCGGGGCAGGGTTTCACGGAATCGCCGGTCCGCGGCGGCCTTGACGGGCCGATGGGCCCAGCTTAGGATGGCCCGGCCGTGAAGACCAGGCCCTACCACCTCAGCGAAGTGAAGTTCGAAGACCTGACCCTCGCCGGATACAGCGTCGCCGGGGAGGAGTCCGTCATCATCGTCC
>CAZNSB010000335.1:0-6016 GCA_964575155.1 uncultured Planctomycetaceae bacterium
CTCGAGCTGCTCGGCCGAGTAGTTCGTCAGGCCGCGAGCGATCTCGCGACCCTCCGAATCGACGACGGCCACGGTGTCGCCCTTCTCGAACCGCCCGGCCACCCCCGTCACGCCCGAAGGCAGCAGGCTCTTGCCTCGCTGTTTCAGCGCGCGGACGGCGCCGGCGTCGATGCGGAGGCGTCCGGCCGGCCGCGAGGCCCCGACGATCCACCGGCGCCGGGAGGACATCCTCCGCCCGGCCGGCACGAAGACGGTGCCGATGGTCTCGCCGGCCAGCAGCCGCAGAAGCACCTTCGGCGTCGCCGCGTTGGCGACGACCGCGACCGCCCCGGCGCGGGTGACCAGCCCGGCGGCGGCGAGCTTGCTGGCCATGCCGCCCGAGCCCAGCTCGCTGCGCTCGGCGCCGGCCAGCGCCAGCGCCTCCTCGTCCACCTGCTCGATCACGTCCCCCACGCGACCGTCCTTCATCACCCCGTCCACGTTCGACAGGAACACCAGCAGGTCCGCCCCCAGCATGTTGGCCACCAGCGCCGCCAGGACGTCGTTGTCGCCGAAGCGGATCTCGTCGACGCTGACGGTGTCGTTCTCGTTGATGATGGGCAGGGCCCGGTTCTCCGCCAGGGCGGCGATGGTGTTGCGGATGTTCAGGTACCGCGTGCGGTCGTGGAAGTCGTCGCGGGTGAGGAGGATCTGGGCCACCTTCACCCCCGCTGCGGCGAAGGCGTCGTGGAAGGTCCGCATGAGCTGGCCCTGCCCGACGGCGGCGGTGGCCTGGAGCATGGGGAGGGTCTTCGGCCGGGCGGGCAGGTCCAGCTCCGCCAGCCCCGCCCCGATCGCCCCCGAGCTGACCAGCGCCACCTCCCGCCCCCCCGAGAGCAGCCCGGCGATCTGACCGGACAGCTCCCGCGCGAAGGCCTCGTCCAGCCGCCCGCCCGCACCCGTCAGCGCGTTCGTCCCCACCTTCACCACGATCCGCCGCGCCCGGCGGACGAACTCGCGCGCTGTCCGCTCCGCGGGCATCAATCGGCCTCCGCCCGGACCGCGTCCGTGGCGATCGCGCCCGGCGCCAGGGCGGGCTGGCGGCCGAGGACGCGGCAGATCAGCTCCACGTTCCGCCGCGTCGCGCCCTGCCGGGAGCGAACGAAGGCCTGCGCCTTCCGCCCCTGCTCGGCGGCGGCAGCCGGGTCGGCGAGCCATTCCTCGAAGCGGTCCATCAGCTCCTCGGCGTCGGCGACGCGGCAGGCGGCCCCGGCCGCGACCATGCTGTCGGCCTGAGGGAAGTTGAAGGTGTGCGGGCCGAAGGCGACGGGCTTGGCCAAAGCGGCCGCCTCGATCATGTCCGACCCGCCCATCGGCACCAGCGACCGCCCGACGAAGACGGCGGCGGCCAGGGCGTAGAACTTCCGCAGCTCGCCCATGGTGTCGCCGAGGAGGACGGCGTCCGGCGACAGGGCCGCACCCGCCGACCCGTCCGGACGCTGCGACCGGCGGACCGCCTCAAAGCCCAGGCCCTCGATGACCCGCGCCGCCTCGGCGAACCGCTCCGGCTTCCGCGGTACAACCGCCAGCCGGGCACGCGCCAGCGGCCCCGCGCCGCGGCGGCGGGCGAAGGCCTCCACGATCGTCCGCTCCTCGCCGCCCCCCGTGCCGCCGGCGACCAGCAGCGGCTCATCCCCGGCCAGGCCCAAGGCCGCCGCCAGGGCCTCCTGCCCGGCCACGCGGTCGCCGATTTCCGCCGCGTCGTACTTCATCATCCCCGTCACCGAGAGCTTCTCGCCCGCCACGCCCAGCGAGCGGAACAGCTCGGCGTACGCCTCGTGCTGAACGCCGATCGCCGCCAGCCGGTTGAACAGCAGACCCGCCAGAGGACGCACCAGCCGGTAACGCGGGTAGCCCTTCCGCGGGCCCAGCCGGCCGTTCACCACCACCACCGGAACCCCACGCCGCCCGGCCGCCGACACGAAGTTCGGCCAGACGTCCCCCTCCACCAGCACCACCAGCCCCGGCCGCAGCCGGCCCAGCGCGCGGGCCACCGCGAACGTCAGGTCCAGCGGAAAGCGGAAGACCTTGTGGGCCGGGGCGAACGCCCGCCGCGCCGCCGCCAGGCCCGTCTCCGTCGTCGAGGTCACCACCACCTGGTAGTCCGGCAACTGGGCGTGCAGCTCGGTCACCAGCGCCCGGGCGGCGTTGACCTCCCCCACGCTCACGCCGTGGATCCAGATCGCCGGCTGGAGGCCGTAGCGGACCGGCGCCTTCCCCATCCGCTGCCCCCACCCCCGCAGGTACCGCCCGTGCCGGATCATCCGGTACACCCACAGCGGCGACATCGCCGCCGCCGCCAGGACGTACGCCAGGTTCAGCATCCAGCCCACCATCGCGCCAGTACTCGTCCAAACCCGATATTGCGGATTCAGGTGCCATGGCGGCCGACGTGTGCCGCCATGTGGACCTGCATGGCGGGGAAAAGCGCCCGCCATGCCACCCAGAGCATCCAGCCCGCCATCGCGCTAGAGTATGGCCGCGCCCCCCCCGGCATGTCGATAGAAATCGGCCTGGTTCAGACGAGGGTAACAGGTGGGCCCGTCTGGGAGCCCAGCGGCGGGGCGATTCACGGCACTACATAAAGGGGTGGAGGCGCCGTGTCTTCGCGCCCGGCTGCGCCGGGGCGGGGGGGGGTTGACAAGTGCATCGGGTGTAACGCGAAAGAGGCGGCCGGCCGACGGGAATGGCCACGGGCCGGGGGCGGGTAAAGGCCCAATCCGGCCGGTCCTTTAATGACAAGGACTTACGGCGTTTGGGGCCTCGTGGCTTTTACCAATCAACCCGGCGTCCGTCTTTTCGCAAGACTCTTTCAGCCAGCGGGTTAGGCAGGAAAAAGAGGGCGAATCGAGAGGTAAAGGTTTTAACTAATGGCAAGGCCGCCAAGGCGGCCGCGGGGAGGCTGGGTGGCGTGGCGAGGCCGCCACGGCATCGCCAAGGCCGCAAGCGGCGGCGGGTAAAGGGCCCACCAATCGAGTTGTTTGACGACAAGGACTTACGGCGCTTTCGGCCGGGCGGCTTTCACCAATCACCCCGCCGGGGCGGAACGCGCAAGACTTTGCGAGAAAATGGGTTGCATGGGTTAAAGCCCGGTAATCGACCGGTAAAGGTTTTAACTAATCCCGGCCTGGTTCAGACGAGGGTAACAGGTCGAGGCCGTCTGGGACCCCAGCGGCGGGGGCCGCCATGTCGCAGGCCCGTTCACGGGCCTTTGCGCCGAGCGAAGCGAGGCGTTCAGCCCCCGCCTTGGAGGCCGGGTTCTCGGTCCGACGCCCCCCCCAAACCAGCCCGCTTCAGCGGGCTTGTATCCGGGGACATTATATTTTTACTTGACGAGCGAACAGTGGTAGGGTCCCGGCATCATGGCCAGAATCGCACGAGTGGTGGCGCCGGGGTATCCCCACCATGTCACGCAGGCCGGGAATTCCGACGGGAATTCGGGGGGAATTCCGGGGACATAATATTCAATTATTCGCAAATTCACATCGGATGCGCAACGGGGGGGCCTGGAGGACGGCCGGAACTCGCTCTTTGGCTCTTTTCCCCGGGGCGGCGTTGGCGTATCATATCAGCCGTCCCGCTCGCAGAACGCCGCTCCCGGCAGGACCGGCAACCTGCAAGCCCTACAAGTCTTCTTCGCCCGGGTCGGCGGCGGGCGGGTGGTGGACCTGTGGAAGCACCCTCTCGAGCGCGGGGTGGCGGGAAGGACTGTCGGGTCATCGCTTCTTCGGCCGGCGGGTTTTCCTGGGTCGGCGGGGGCGGGGCTTCCTGGCGGCGAGCGCCCTGGCGGCGAGCCAGTCCAGCGCCCCGTCGGTGGCTTCCCAGGGTCGGCGGCACTCGCGGACGCAGACGACGGCCTCTTCCTCGCTGCCGATCTGGTAGCCAGCCGGCCAGGACGGCTCGGCCTCGCCCAGCAGGTACTTGGGCACGTGGGGGTTGGCCTTGAGGGCAGCGGCCAGGCGCCTGCGTGATCCGGGGGCATCGCCTTCTCGGCGGAAGGCCAGCAGGGCCCGGCAGTAGCGCCAGGTGGCCTGGACTTCGCCCTTGTACTGCCCCAGGAGGTCCTCGGCGGCGGCGTCGGCGTTCTCAGCGATCAGCAGCGGCAGCAGGGCGTATCTGGCCCCCTGGTTGTCTCCGGGGTTGAGCCGAAGAAGCTCCTGATAGTGGCTGACGGCTTCGGGGCCCCGGCCGAGGGCCGAAAGGGACTCGGCCAGCCCGAACAGGGCCCGCATGAACGGCTTGGTCCCCGGGGCGGACCAGAACTCGCCGGCATATTCCCGGAACGGGTCCTCGCCGAGGGCCCTTCGGCCGGCTTGGACGCCGCGGACATAGAAGGCGCTCGCCTTCTCCGGGGTGGGCGACCTTTCGGCGAGGATGACGCAGGCGTCGGCGCAGTCGCCGCAGAGGTTCAGGGCCTTGCGGGCGAGGGCGGTCTTCCGCCGGCCGATGGAATCGAACGCCTGGTAGCAGAGGTCCTGGGCCTGCTCGAAGGCGTTGCGGGGCTTGTACCTGGTGGGGTCTAGCGGCTTGCCGACAAACTCGCCTCGGATGGCCTCGTTCATTTTCTCGATGCTGTCGAAGGACTTCTCTTCGAGGAATCGGTCGATCTGGGAGTGCATGAGTTCCATGGCGCGGCGGTCGGAGAATCCGTGCTCGTAGAGTTCCTTGTGACCGAGCGGATTCAGCAGGAACGGGAGCGAGAGGGCGTATTCGACGGGGCCGTCGAAGGTCTGGACCTTCTTCGTCCATCGCCCGGAGTCCATCTCCTCCTCCGAAGCGGCGGGGATCGCCCGAAGCAGGCCCTCGAAGAACGCCAGGACGTCCGCGCTGGGCCTGCGCAAGCCTCCGTCCGGGCCGAAGTGCCCGGCGATGGGATAGGCCTTCTCATCCGCCACGGGCAGGCCGTGGTCCTCCCAAAGATCGGCGTCGGCGAAGGGGATTTCCGTGATCTCGTCGAAGGTCACGGACCAGGCCCCCCCCGGCCCGAGGAGTTCGGGCACCGGGTCGTCCGCGTCATGCACCCTCCAGTATTGCCCGGGCGAGCTGTGGAAGCCCAGCCCGAACTCTCGCCCGCCCGAGCCGAGGACCACGGCGTAGCTGAAGGCGGCGTCAACGCGTGGTGCCTCGATCCCGATGAGGTCTTCCCCGTCGAGGTGCGTCCACGGCCGGGCCTGTAAGAAGCCCCCGGCGGCCTCGGCGAAGGCGCGCATCCTCTCGACGGTGACGCCCTTGCCTTCCAGGGCCCCGGGCGGCGGGGGGTGGCCGAGGACTGCCTCGGCGGCCCCGGCTAGGTATCGATCAACGGTGAGCAGCCTGGGGCGATACTCCACGGCGATGTCGGCCTCGGCCAGCAGGCCGGAAAGGTGCTCGACCAAGGCCGGATCGTTGACCTGGAGCTTTCCCGGGCGGTAGCCGCCGACGGCCTCGTCGGTGGCGAAGGCGACGAGGGCGTCGACGGCCATGGAGAAGCGTTTTTCGTGTGGCGGGCAGGCCTCGGCGCCGGGTCCGGCCCTTCCGGTCTGCAAGCTGACCCAGAGGGCCATCAGCGGTCGGTACGGCTTGGGGGCCTCGTCGGTGACCCAGCCGGGCAAACGGACGAACCCGCCCTGCCAGGTCTCGTTGGGCCGTCGCGGGAACTGCTTCAACTGCATGACCTGGAAGTTCAACACGGTCCACTCTCCTTACCAGCGGTTCCGGGAGGGGAGCATAGGGTCAACCGGGCGGGGAAGCAAGACGGCGGTGCTGAGCTGCCGAGCGCGGGCGCCCGGGCTGGGGTGTACGTCCAGTTTTTCTGGCAAGACATAGCTGGCTGGTTGACATGCTGTTGCGGCTTGCAGAGAGTAGAAAGTTGAAAGTAGACCGCGGGAGAAGTCTCGCTGATAGCCCATGATCGTTCGCCCCGGTATGCCTTGGGCCCTTCTTCTACTTTCTACTCACTACTTTCTCCCGCTCTGTGGTCGGGTAGCCCCGGGTGATT
>CAZNSB010000336.1:0-1349 GCA_964575155.1 uncultured Planctomycetaceae bacterium
TCACGCAGCCCGCCGTTCAAAGGAGTTTGCCTATGCACCCACCACTACATACGGGTGCAGCCGCGCTGACAACCCCCAACCACTTGGTATTTTTGGTATTTTGAATCAGACTTGAAAGGGTGCCCCATCCCTTGATCCGCGCAGCGGATCAGGGGTGGGGGACGGCGCCGGGGACTGAACAGACACGATTCCCATGATTCACAGGATTCCCGTCTTGCTCGTGTCCTCCGAGGCCGCGGATCAACGCGGATTCACGCGGATGATCCAGGACCGGGCCCAATCCGCGTTGCTCCGCGTTGATCCGCGGCCCCTCCACTCGTTCCGGCCGGGTGCCCCGTCGCTTCAGCGGTGGGGGCGGGCCCTACGCCGGCACGCCCGCCGCGTCCGCCACGTTCGACAGGACGTACCGCACGACGTCCGGCGGGCCCTTGACGTAGCGCCCGCCGTCGAACGTCGCGTCGGCGGCGTGCAGCCCATCGAGCAGCATCCGCATCGCGAGCGCCTGCCGACCGCTCAGTTGAACCTGAACGTGGTTGCTCACGTAGGCCCCGTCACAGGGCCCTTCGATCGGCAGCGACAGCACGACGACGTTTGCCTCCGCCTTCGGTTTCTGGTTGTTGGTTTTCTTCTTGCTCATCATCGTCCTTTCGTAGACATGCAGGCGAGAGGCATGAGGCAATAGGCAAGAGGGAGGAGGGACTCCGCCTCCCGGCGCGCCTGGACTCTCTGATCTCTGCGCTTGCCTCATGCCTCTTGCCTTTTGCCTTCTTCATGTCCGCCGGGTGCCCCATCCCTTGGTCCGCGTAGCGGATCAGGGGTGGGGGACAGTTCACACGTCGTGCCTTCGTGCCTTGGTGGCCTTTTCCTCGTCTGCCATTCCGTCCGGTCCGGAAGGTTCCCACCGACCCCCGCCGCCGCCCAGGCCCGCAATTCCTCGACGTTCCACAGCAGCCGCCCGCTCAGCCGGATCGGTCGCGGTCCGATCTTGCCGGCCCCATTCATCCGATCCCAGGTCCGAAGCGCGACGCCACACGCCGCGGCGGCCTGCTTCCGCCCGATCAGGAGCGGCTCGATCCTCGGTTCGGGCTTGTCAGTATCGGGGCACGCCAGAGAGTCCGGAAACTGTTCCAGTATGCGCAGCAACCGTTGCCGCTCCCCCCGCGGCTTGGATTGCCATATCTGTAAGAAATGCGCGGTGATCTGGAATTCCGGTGTGCGAGTTGGGTCGCTCATCATCGTCCTTTCATTCCGTGTGCTCCGAGGCCGCGGATCAACGCGGATTCACGCGGATGAGACAGGACCGGGCCCAATCCGCGTTGCTCCGCGTTGATCCGCGGCTCCTCCACTCG
>CAZNSB010000336.1:1359-3005 GCA_964575155.1 uncultured Planctomycetaceae bacterium
CATTTGCTCACCTCCTTTCGTCTTGGGTATCCCATCCCTTGATCCGCGCAGCGGATCAGGGGTGGGGGACGGCACGCCGGGACCGGGTGGCATGGTCGTGATATTCCCGCAGGAACGCCTCCCGCAGGCCGGGGTACTCGTGCACCACCTCCTGGATGGCTTTCCTCCGCGTCATGCCGGTCGCGATCTTCTCGTCCACAAGCCGCATCCACTGGTCGTACCTGGATTCGCCGCCGCCGGGTGCTCCATCGCTTGGTCCGCGTACCGGATCCAGGGGTGGGGGATCCTCCCGATTCATCGGGACCGGACCACTTCGTGTCTTCGTGGCCTCCCATTCCGTCCGGTCCGGCAGCTTCCCACCCTTCGCGGCCGCCACCCACGCCCGCAGCTCGGCGACGTTCCACAGCAGCCGCCCGCTCAGTCGGATCGGCCGCGGTCCGATCTTGCCCGCGCTCCGCAGCCGATCGAGGCTCGCGGGACTGATCCCGAGCGCCGCGGCGGCCTGCTTGCGGCCGATCAGGAGCGGGTCGATCTTCCTTTCCGGGTTGTCAGTTGAGTCGGTCATCATCGTCCTCTCCCGGTGCGCCGGGCCTCGTTCCGCTTCCTGTTCATGTAACACGCCACGCACAGCTCCAGGTGCACGCGCTCCGGGGCCGTCCACGGCGGAAACACGGTCATGTCCCCGCAGTGCTTGCACTTGCGCCGTACGAGGTCCTGGTCCCGGCACGTGTCAAACCCGGTCGTGGACTTGGGTTTGGGCATCATCGTCTCCGTCTCGGCTCGCCGGATTTGCCTCTTCCTTCTTCTGAATACACGTCCACGGGCTCAACAGGTTCGTGTGCCCTTTAAGGTATTCGATCGGATACGGCTCGGGTGTCGGCAACCCTTCGAGTTCTCGCCACGCCTGCCACAGATGCGACAGGAACATCTTGGCCGCGTAGCGTATGCCTCGATTGTTCATGTGAGCGTTTGTATAGAGCATGATCGGCTTGCCGTCTCGATCCTTTCGTGCCTTCCCGTTTTCGCCTGGATCCGCGATCGGCTCTGGATGCGCTGCTTTGTCGCGCGCCCGGTAGAGATCGTATAGATCGCGGTACGCGCTTCCCCGTGCCTTCACAAAGGAGGTCCCTGCAAGGTAGCACGTGCTTTTCAGAGAATTATTCCACCGACTCTGCACACCGCGCTTGCGCCGCACGGCCCGGCCATCGTCGCCAACGGCCTGGCCGGCATAGGCCCACAGCTTGGCCACGTTGTCAAAATCGCTGATCGGCTGGATAAGGGCGATGAACCGAATGCCGAGCTTCTTATCGATGCCCCGCACGTGTTGCATCCATTCAGACCAGATCGGCATGTCGGCAACATGATGGTCCTTGAACGTCTGTCGAATCGATCGGTCCGCCGCCAGCCGGATCGGCTTTACAAAGTCCAATAGCATCTTGTCACGATCGTCGTCTGCAATCATCTTGTTCCGAAACATTTGCTTGACGCGGTTCCTTGTTGCCGTCGAGCCGGCCACCAGCATGAGGTACTTCCGCACGTCTTGCAGGAGTGCTTCTTGTTCCGGCGTACGTTTTCTCAGTTTCTTGAGTTGTTCTCCCATGGCTAACTCCTTCGTTTGGAACGCATTGGCTTTTTGGGTCTCACAC
>CAZNSB010000336.1:3105-5991 GCA_964575155.1 uncultured Planctomycetaceae bacterium
GTGCAGCTCCTCCACTTTCGGGCCGATCCCCGACACGGCCGGATCGACCAGCCCGGCCCGCAGCATCGCCAACAACTGGTCCAACGCGCTCCGAACATTGGGGCACGCCACCGGATCGCCATGCCGCACCGCATCGCCCTCGCGCTCCGTCCCCACCAGCGGGCGCATCGCCGACTTAATGGCGTGGTCCCCCTCGCCGTCGTGCACGACACTCGACGACAGCCAGGCGTTCAACCGGTCCACCGGCAACGCAAACAATGCCGCAATGGTCTTGATGTGGTGGCCCTGCTTCTGCAACCGGTTCGCCACCATCACGCGGTCCTGCTTGCTCATTTGCCGGCCGTTGCGCCGGTTCAATTCGGCGGCCTTCAACAGCCACCGTTTCTTCGGTAGGCCGACGAGGATGATCGCCATAACGATTGCGGTCCCCACCTGCTTGTATGCCTGCACCCGATGCCAGCCGTCGATTACGACGTACTCGCTGCCCCGCTTGACCAGCTCGATCGGCGGGAACGTCTCGCCGGCCCGCAACGCATCCACGTATCGGGCCACCGTTTGCCAGTTGGACTGGACGCGCGGATAGTATTGGGGGTCCAGCACAATCAGCGCGATGTCGATCTCCTGCGTTTCATGTTCTCCATTGCCACTCGTCCGCTTCGCTACCATAACAAACTCCCTTCAAATTCCGTTGTGCCTTGTCGCGGCTCCCACCTGGGTCGCCGTCACCTTCGTGGCCTCCGCTTGACCCCGCGCTTGCCTCATGCCTCTTGCCTCTTGCCTCATCGTTCCGTCACCAGAAACGGCCGCCCATCCGGCGTCCGGATCGCCTGCCGGGTCTCTGTCTCGGTGCGTCGCGCCGCCTGCGCCGCGGTCACCACCCCCGTCTCGAGCCGTGCCCCGCAGAAATGGCCCGCCGCACACGCCTCGTAGATCGCGTCCAGCCAGTGATTGTTCCGGCTCCTGCACTCCCACCGCATCATCGTGCCACGGCCCGGCACGAACACCTGGACCGCCCGCTCGCTCGTCATGTGCTTGGCGAACTTCTGGTGCGCGTTGCTCGGCGCTGCGAAGATCGTCATCGCACCGGCCGCGTCGGACGGCGTCTTGAGCCGCTCGTGCACCCAGCCCTTCCACCGGTCCGCGTCGATCTCGACGAGGATCACCCGCTTGGCCCTGAGCTTGCTGCAGTGGTAGCCCGCGCCGACGTGCACGACCACGGCCCCGGTGCTCTTGGGCTGGTGATAGTTCGCGATCCGCCCCTGCGTCGTCCCCTGGCCCTTCGTCGGCCGGTAGCGCGCCCGGGCCATGTGCCGGTTGCTCTCGGCGCAGAATGCGTACACCGCATCGCTCGAATCCGCGTAGCCCGAATCGATCCATACCTGGTCCGGCTGGCGGACCGCGCCCTCCACCGGCGCCCAGCCCGTGTCGCACAGGTCCCGCAGCTCCCGCAACGCGGCCAGCGTCGCCGCCTCGAGGCCCAGCCGATCGCTGTCGATTTCCAGGACATCGTAGTCCGCGACGTGCGGCGACCCGTCCGGCCGGTGCGCCACGACGACGTAGTGGGCCAGCCACTTGCCCAGGTCCACCCCGACGGTCAGGTACTCGGTGTCCGCCGGCAGCCGGCCCTTCGGCAGCAGGCCGGTCACCCGGCGCTTGACCGTCTCGGCGTCGAGCGGCGTCACGTCCAGGACCGGCGGCGTGTAGGGCACCGCCCAGACGAACTGGCACATATACTTGGTCGCGTTCTCCTCATCCTCATCGCGGGCCGCGGTCCACTCGTCCTCGGCGACGTCCGCCGCCGACAGGAACAGGTTGTGCACCGCCGACCAGCGAAACCCGAGCGTCCCGGTGGTGGGGGACGGATCCATACGGTGCACCAGCTTCCCCGCCAGGTTCGCCGCCACCCGCTGCCGTTCCGTCCACGCCTTCCCGCATTCGGGGCAACAGAACGCCGCCGCGTCCCGCGCCTCGGCGACTGTCGGGGCCGCCTGCCAGCCGGTCAGGTTCTCCCGCTCGGGGCACACGAACTTGCCGCAGTGCGGGCACGGCATCACGATCCGGCTCGCCGTCCCCGCCTGATACTCCCGCCACGTCCGCCCCAGTGCGACGGACACGGTGCACTCCATGTAGACCCGCTTGAGCTGGCCGAACGACCGCGTACACGCCTCGATCTGGGTCAGCTTGTCCGCCTCGCGGCTCGTTTCGCCCGGTTCGTCCATCCCGTCCGTCTCGGTGATGATGATGACCCGGCTCGTGAACCCCGCCCGGCTCTTGTCCCCACCGCCGCCCGACATGAACTTGAGGGTCTGTCCGTTGCGGAACTGGATCGTCTCGATCTTGCCGCCCCGGCTGCCCCCGCCCCGGGCCGGCAACTGGTCGCGGAACCGCGACCGCCGGATGACCGGCAGGATGTCCTCGCGCCACTTGTCCGCCGCCATCCGCATATCGGGCAGTCCGCAGACGACGGTCTCCCCGATCTCGAACAGGTGGTAGAGCATCGGGATCACGTACGCGCAGAGCGTCTTGCCCGACTGGCGCGGCCCCGTGGCGACGAAGCGGTTCTGTCCGTTCGCGGCCGCCGCGTCGATCGCGTCGAACCACAGCTTCGTGTAGGGCTGGCGGTCGCATCGGAACAGCCGTCCGACCCACCGCCCGTCCGGGATCACGACCTCGTCCTCGGCGAATTGGCGCAGGCTCCGCAGCCGCGGCCCCCGCGCCTGGGTCAGGAACCAGGCCGCCTCCTGGGCCAACGGGGTGGCACGGGCAAACTCGTTTGCCCGTGTCCTTGCGGGTCGATCGTCAGCCACCGCCACCGTCATCGTTCAATTATCCGGACGCCACCAAGACACAAGACAAGAGGCACGCGGGTGCCCCATCCCTTCCAGG
>CAZNSB010000337.1:0-5983 GCA_964575155.1 uncultured Planctomycetaceae bacterium
GCGCTGGGCGTCGGCGAGAACGTCCAGGCCGTGGTGATGCAGGTCGAGCCCGAGCGGAGGAGGCTGAGCCTGTCGCTGAGGCAGGCGCAGGCGAATCCGTGGGCGGGGGCGGCCCAGAAGTTTCCGCGCCAGAGCGAGCAGCGCGGCAAGGTCACCCGGATCGCCGACTTCGGCGCCTTCGTGGAGCTGGAGCCGGGGGTGGAAGGGCTGGCGCACATCTCCGAGCTGTCCGACCAGCACGTCCGCCGCGTCGAGGACGTCGTCCAGGTCGGCCAGGAGATCAGCGTCCGCGTCCTGGACGTGGACGAGGGCAATCGGCGAATCTCGCTCTCGCTGAAGGGCCTGCTCCAGGGCGAGGCCGCGCCCGACCAGCCGCCCGCCACCCCCAAGAAGCAGCGCCAGCGCCCCCTCCGCGGCGGGCTGGACTGAGGGCGGGCCAGAAAGGGGACGGATTTATTTTCTTGACGGGTGGCGGATGGGTCAGCAGACTTTCGGGCATGCCGAGATCAGCCCGAGTCGTGTTGGCGGACTGCCCGCATCATGTCGTCCAGCGCGGACACAACCGCGGCGTGGTGTTTGTGGAGCCGGGCGACTACGAGTACTACCTTTGGAATCTGCGGACCTTCAAGCGGTCCTTCGGCTGCCGGGTGTACGGGTTCTGCCTGATGACGAATCACGTGCACCTGATCGTCGATCCGGGGTCGGATCCGGCCAGCCTGGGCCGGCTGTTGAAGCGGCTGGCCGGCCGACAGACGCGCTGGGTCAACCGGCGGGAGGGCCGCCGCGGCACGCTGTGGGAGGGCCGCTACAAGTCCAGCCCGATCCAGACGGAAGCGTATCTGCACCGGTGCAGCCGCTACGTGGAGTTGAACCCGGTGCGTGCGGGTCTGGTGGCCCGGCCGCGGGAGTACCGATGGTCGAGCTTCGCGGCGAAGATCGGCCGGCAGAAGCTGGATTGGCTGGATGCCGATCCGTGCTGGGAGTCGCTGGGCCGCGACGAGTCCCAGCGGCGCCGGCGGTATGCCGCGTGGGTGCGTTCGGGCGTTGAGGCCGAGGAGTTGCGTTTCCTCCGCCTGGCCCTGGAGCGCGGGCAGCTCACCGGCGATGAGCGTTTCCGGACGGAGGTGGCCAAGCGGATCGGCCGGCGAATCGAATTCCGCGGCCGGGGCAGGCCAAAGAAGCCGACCCCACGCCGAGAAAAATGAAAAATAAATCCGTCCCCTTATCCCTTATCCCCTTATCCCAAAGGACCAAGAAGGTCCGGCTCGCTGCTGGTTCACGCGAGACGCGGTCGTCGAAGGGTATGGCTGCAATACCACGTCCTGGGCCGAGGCCATCGCTCAGCGAGTGTTGAGGGGCAAGGCAAGGGCGGGCGGCACCACGTCCAGGACCAGCTGGATTCGGCGGGTCAAAAAGGGTCGCAGGTGGCTTGAGTACAGGGTGACAGGTGTGGGCGATTTCAAGGACAGGAAGGCGCTTTATGCGTCCGCTGGGTGGACCTGGTTTACGGCTGGCGCTCCTGCCCCAACATCAAAGCCAAGCCGATAGGGCCAAGCAGGAAAACTTGAGTAGCGCCGGCTGCTGATCCTCCTGACCACCGCAAGAGGAGTCAGAATATGAAAGCAGGCGTGGCATTCCCGACTGGTCTGGTGCTCGGCGGCGTCGCTGTAGCGCTTACCTTGCATCTAATATTGCCCTGGGGAGCGTTCGATCGCCAACTCGTACGGGCCGGACCCTACGGTCTGTTCGAGGCTAGACTGAGAAACGCGGGGATAGATCTGATAGAAGTCTACGAAATGACAGATGACCGCTCGTCGAGTCTGTACCGCCTCGCGTCGAGAATAGATGACCCATCGCAGATTCAGAAATGCCGAGAGTTGATCCTTGATCAGAGCGTTCCGGAATCTCGCTCGTGGAAGGATGATATCTACCTAGCACTACTGCCGCAGTTTGTGCTGAAACTCAAGCTCAGGCTGTGTCCAATGCCGACAGAACAAACCATATGGGTTGTCGAGTCTGGGTTCCTCATCGAGAGCCCCGGCCCAACTGGCGGCCATGTGGTAGTGAAGAATCCGGTGCTGCATTCCTTTGTCCGCGCTCTGTCAATCAGCTCAGAGAGCCAGGCTGCGACGGAATCGCGACCTGACGAAGATGTTCTTGGTGGGTCAGGCTGGAAAGTTCCAGGAGTTCCGGGAGTTCCGGGGACATGATATTTCATTATTCGCAAATTCACATTGAGAGTGAGAAAGTGAGAAAGGGGACGGATTTATTTTCTTGACGGGTGGCGGATGGGTCAGGAGGCTTTCGGGCATGCCGAGATCAGCCCGGGTCGTGTTGGCGGACTGGCCGGGCGGCAGACGCGGTGGGTCAACCGGCGGGAGGGCCGCCGCGGCACGCTGTGGGAGGGCCGCTACAAGTCCAGCCCGATCCAGACGGAAGCGTATCTGCACCGGTGCAGCCGCTACGTGGAGTTGAACCCGGTGCGTGCGGGTCTGGTGGCCCGGCCGCGGGAGTACCGATGGTCGAGCTTCGCGGCGAAGATCGGCCGACAGAAGCTGGATTGGCTGGATGCCGATCCGTGCTGGGAGTCGCTGGGGCGCGACGAGTCCCAGCGGCGCCGGCGGTACGCCGCGTGGGTGCGTTCGGGCGTTGAGGCCGAGGAGTTACGTTTCCTCCGCCTGGCCCTGGAGCGCGGGCAGTTGACCGGCGATGAGCGTTTCCGGACGGAGGTGGCCAAGCGGATCGGCCGGCGGATCGAATTCCGCGGCCGGGGCAGACCGAGGAAGCCGCCCCGACGCCAACAAAAATAAATCCGTCCCCTTAACTAACCTGTCCCCTTAACCTTCTAACCTTCCGTCCCCTTTGCCGATACACACGCCCCCCGGCGTTTCAGGAGCGCCACGGGCGCTGCCTGGGCAGGTCCTTTGCCAGCAACTGCTTGACCGTCGCGGCATCTTGCTTGACCTGGAAGTCGAACATCCCCACGCAGAGGAAATCGGCGCCCATCTCCAATGCCAGGCGGAAGCCCTTAGCCGGCCTGACCACCCCGGCGCCGAGGACCTTGAAGGCAATCCACGGTCTGTTGACGGCCTTCATGGCGTCGGCGATCTGCTTGGGCTTTTCGGAGTAGTAGCCCACGTCGTTGAAGGTCTTGAAGTAGAAATCGGGCTCCAGGCCCGCCTTCTCCACCGCCTTGGGCACCTCCAGGCGGTGGCTGCCGACGCCGGCGGCCAGGCCGTTGTCCTTCATGAAGGCGATGATCTTGCCGATCAGCTCGAGCCGCCCCTCGCGCACGAATCGATCGCCGACGAGGCCCTGGATGAAGGCCCCCACGGCCCCGCCGTCCCGGGCCAGCTTGACGTTCCCGGTGGGGTCTTTCGCACGGGGGTAGGCCTGGGCGATCCATTGGATCTTGCCGTGCCGTTCCTTGCGGTATCGCTTGAGCACTTTGAGGATGTGATTGTCGCACTGCATGATGGCCGTGTTGACGCCGCTTTCCTCGCACGCCTGCAAGGTGTCCATGATCTTCTCGGGCGTGAAGTACTGCTTCATGAGGTTGGACACGTAGATCAGGTTGCGGCTGTGGGCGAAGCCGCTGAACAGGTTGCCCCCGCAGATCAGCCGGCCGACCCGGAGCTTTCCGATCGTTCCTGTTTGCAGCCTGTCGGGCGCGGCCCCGGCCGGCGGGCGTGCATCTCCCCCGGACTCCGCAAGCGGGGGCCGCTGCTGCGAGCTCCAACCAGCGAGGACCGCGGCCCCCGAGGCCTGCACGGCCTTCTTCATGAACCGGCGACGGCTGAGGTTGTTGGCTTCAGGCGGCATGGCAGGTACCCTTTCGCTGAAGCGGACATTTCGCAGGTCAAGTGTCGGCCACGACTGTCGTGGCCTGGCAGCAGCGATTCTCCCCGGCGCGGCCGGACAAGCTGCGCCCCGACACATAACGTCGGGGCTGCGTTTGTCCGGGGCACCCACAGTATCGAACTTGCCTGACGGAATACTACGTGCGGAAGGGGCCTTTGGGCTTTTTGGGTTTCTGGCCCCGGAAGCGTTTTCCGGGCATGGTGACGCGGGTTTCGGCGGCGGCCTCGGCGGCCTGGCGCTCGCGGATGTGCTTGCGGATGAGGTACTGCTCGGCGACGCCGGCGAAGGAGGAGGCCATGATGTACAGGGTCAGCCCGCTGGGGGCGTTGTAGAAGATCAGCAGCATGAAGACGGGCATCATGTACATCATCTGCTTCTGGGTGCGGGCCTGCTGGTTGGAGCCGGCGGCCGCGGCCGAGGGGCTCAGCTTCTGCTGGAGGAAGAAGGCCACCGTCAGCAGCAGCGGGAGCAGGTTCAGGCTGACGATGGGCCCGGTCATGTTCCCGATCAGGGGCAACTGGAGGCCGGCCCCGCCGAAGCCGATCAGCGCGTCCGGGGCGGCCAGGTCGGTGATCCACACCGGCAGGAAGGGCGCGTGTCGGAGCTCGACGGCGGCCTGGAGGCCCGTCCACAGGGCGACCCAGATGGGCATCTGGAGGAACATGGGCAGGCAGCCGAGGATGGGCGTGGCCCCGGCGGTCTTGTACAGCTTCATCATCTCTTCGTTGAGCTTGGCCTTGTCGTTCTTGTGCTTCTCGCGGAGCTCCTGCATTTTCGGCTGGAGCTTCTGCATGCCCATCATGGAGACCTGGCCCTTCTTGGTCAGGGGGTGCAGCAGGATCCGCACCAGGATGACCAGCAGGATGATGGCCATGCCGTAGTTCCCGAACATGGCCTTGCTGAACACGTCCAGCAGCCACATCATCGCCAGCGACAGCGGCGCCCACGTGCAGCAGCACCCGCCGAACTGAATGGCCTTCTTGTACTCCAGGGCGGCATACAGCGGCTTGCCGTCCGGCGGATCGCCGCCGAGCAGGGAACGCTTCTTCGGCCCTGCGAACAGGTCCAGCGAGACCTCCCAGGCGCCGCCGGCGGCGATCTCGTGCGGGCCGAACACCATCCCCGCAAGGTACGTCCGCGAGCTGGACGTCTCCTGGAGGGCGGCGCTGAAGAACTCCGCCTTGGCGCGGGGGGCGGCCAGCGTCTGGGACTCTTCCGGGCGGACGTAGGCTAGGGCGGCGAAGAACCGGTTGGCGTGCCCGGCCCAGAGCACGGCCTCGGCGTCGTCGCTCCGGCCGAGCCTCTCCTTGGCTTTGAGCCCCACGGGGTGTTTCTGTGCCTTCCCGGCCCCCGGGGCGTGGACCTTCACCTGCTGCTTTTCGTATCGCCCGTAGACCAGCGCCCGCTGGTCGGTGCGGAAGTCCTCCCGCGGCACGCCGGTGGCGGCGAACTGCGTCAGGTCGAACGTCACCGGCTCGCCGCTGTGGTTGACCACCCTCAGGGCGACCGTCACGGAGTAGCTCTTCTTCGGCAGCGTGTACGTCTTCTCCAGCCGGACGAACGGCTGCCCGTCCCGCGTGATCTCGGAGGTGAAGGTCACGCTCTGGGTGCCGTCGGTGCCGGTGGTGACCGCCCCGGCGAGCCAGCGCGGGCCTTGCAGGTTCAGCGCGACGTCCTGGCCGGGAAACCGGAGCCGCCGCGTCGCCAGCGGATAGACCATTTTCGCCCCCGAGCCCACGGGGTTCAGCAGGGGGTAGAAGCCCTTGAGCTTCTTGTTGTCGCCCTTGTAGAGCGCCTGATCGTAGGTGTCGGGGTCCTTTTTCCACCGGCGCTTGTCGGCGACGGTGGCGTGATACTCCGACAGCTTGAGGGTCTTGACGGCGGCGCCCCGGCTGACGAGCTGGAGCTGCATCTTGAAGCCGGTGCGCTCCTGGTCCCGCGAGCCGAGGACGCGCTCATGGTCGTCGTAGATCCTGTTCCCCCAGCTCACCTCGGGCTGGGGCTTCTCGGCCGGGCGGGTGGCGGTCGGGGCCTTCGCGATTGCCGGCGCAGTCCCCGCCGGGCGGGTGGTCCGGGCGGGGGGACGTTCGGCGGGCGCGGGGGCCTCCGGGCGGGTCTGGGC
>CAZNSB010000338.1:0-5942 GCA_964575155.1 uncultured Planctomycetaceae bacterium
GCGTTTTCAGGGCGGTGGGCGGGTGGAGCTTTCCGGGGGGGGTCCTTTGCAGGGCATAGATGAAGAAGTTCTGCAACGGGGGGGGGCGCGGCCTGGAAGACATCGCCGTAGCGGCGCAGCCGCCAGTTGGAGCGGTACGTGCCCGGCATGGGGTAGGAGGGCAGCCAGTAGATCGGCAGGTCCGATTGCAGCAGCCGGCGATAGGCGGCCGGGTCCAGCCTGACGTTGTGCTCGCTGCCCCCGACGTCGGCGTTGCCGATGGAGACGTACAGGGCAGCGACCTTCTTCCGCAGCAGTTCCGGGCGGCGGTTGAAGGCGGCGACAACGTCCTTGACGCTGCCGACGGTGACGACCGTGACGGGCCTCTTGGCCTCGCGCAGCACCTTCAGGAAGAGCCGGACCGCCGCCTGGCACGCTGCGGGCTGTCCGCGGCCGGTGTCGCCGGGCGCAGTCAGCCTCTTGTCCAGCCCCACCGCGTAGGGGACGGCGCGCCCGGTCAGGGCGAACATCTGCTGGAGGGGAATCCGCCCGGGGCGGGCGGCCTGCTTGCGGGCCGGGCCCTGGTCGAGGAGGACGGCCTTGAGGTCCAGCTCCGGCAGGGCGAAGACGGTAGCGATGTCGAGGTGGTCGTCGGGGTCGCCGTGGGGATGGTACAGGTCGGTGCAGTAGACCAGAGGCACCTTGGCATCGCCCGCGCCCGCGCAGCCGGCGGACACTCCGCACAATATCAGGGCGAGCAGCATCGCCTTGCTTCGGGAACGTTCGGGGCAAGGCATGACGAACCTACTCCTTCGGCCGCGTGGTCGTCGGCAGGGCGACCTTCACCACCTTCTGGGCGGTGAACTCCCTGCCGGTGAGGTAGTCGGTGAAGACGACGCGGACGGTGACCTCGGCCCGAGCCGGCGGGGCGGTCTTCCACGGGCATTCCAGCCGGTAGTGGTACGTCATGAACCCGCTGGACCAGCACTTGGCCATCTCCTCCAGGGAGAAGCGACATTCGGTCAGCAGGCTGTTGGCCGGCTCGACGGCCAGGTCGTAGACCTGGACGGTAACGGCCCCGGCGGCCTTGATGGGGTGCCCGTCGCGGTCGACCGGGCGGAGGTAGACGCGGATGGCGTCATCGCCGGGGACCCCGTCCAGGTTCACCCCGCTGGTCCGCCCGAGCTTGATGCCCGTGACGTGGAAGAGCTTGTCCAGGCGCTTTTCGCCCAGGGCCTGGAGGCTGCGGATGTGTTCGTCCCGGCCTTGGAGGTCCTCCCGAAGCTGGCGGACCTGCTCGCGGAGCCTGGCGTTCTCCTGGCGCTGCTGCTGCAACTGCCCGCGCAGGTCGTCGGGCTGCTGGATGCCCTGGCACCCGGCGGCGGCGACGGCGGCCAGGAGGCAGCCCCCAAGGCGATGCCTCCCGGGCGGCGGGCAGCGCGCTGCGGGGGTGTCGGTCATGGGTCAGCCTCTTCGGGTTTTCCGGGCTGGGGCTGGGGCATGCGCTGGAGGATCTTGTCGGCACACCCGTACTCGACCGCCTCTTCGGCGGCGAGCCACTTGTTCCGGTCGCAGTCGCGCTCGATCTGATCGACCGCCTGGCCGGTGTGCTGGGCGAGAATCTCGTACAGCCTGGTTCGCAGCCGGAGCAGCTCGTGGGCCTCGATGTCCAGATCGGTGGCCGGGCCCGTAAGCACGCCGGCGATGAGGGGCTGGTGTATGAGGACTCGGCTGTTGGGCAGGATGAATCGTTTTTCGGGACTTCCGGCGGCCAGGAGGACGGCCCCCATGGAGGCGGCCATCCCCACGCACACGGTGGAGACGTCACAGCGGACGAACTGCATCGTGTCGTAGATGGCCAGCCCGGCGGCGATGCCGCCCCCCGGAGAGTTCACGTAGACGCTGACGTCGGCCTTGGGGTCCTCGTTGGAGAGGAACAGCAGTTGAGCGACCACCAGATTAGCCAGGGTGTCGTCGATCGCCCCTCCGACGAAGACGATCCGGTCGCGCAGCAGCCGGGAGTAGATGTCGTAGGCGCGCTCGCCCCGCCCCGTCTTCTCGATGACAATGGGCACCAGACGCTCACCGTTTTGCATGGAAGGGGCTTTCCTTACTTCTTCTCCAGCTTCTTGCCGGAGACGCTGAGGATCTCATCGACGATGCCGTACTCCCTGGCCTGGGTCGGGGTGAGGTACCGATCGCGCTCGGTTTCGGTCTCGACCTGATCGACGGTCCGCCCGGTATGTTGGGCGAGGATTTCGTTGTACATGCGTTTGGACTTGAGGATTTCCTCGGCCTGGATCTTGACGTCGGCGGCCTGCCCGCCGACGCCGCCCCAGAGCTGGTGGACCATGATCTTGGAATGGGGCAGGGTGAACCGCTTTCCCTTGGCCCCGGCGGCGAGGATGAGGGCGGCGCTTCGGGCGGCCTGGCCGACGCAGTAGGTGGCGACGTCGCACTCCAGGAACTGCATGGTGTCGTAAATGGCCAGGGTGTCGTCGGGGACCCCGCCGGGGGAGTTGATGTACATGTGGATGTCGCGGTCCGACGCCTTGTGCTGGAGGTACAGCAGGAGCATGATCAGCTCCCCGGCGGATCCCGGCCAGATCGGGCCCCACAGGAAGACGATCCGCTCATCGGCCAGACGCTCCTTCAGGTCCGTCTCCAGGTCCTTGACGTATCGCGTCACCCGCCTGTCTTCCTGCCTGGCGCCGGCCGGGGGGGCGAGCCAGCCTGGCCCGCTTGTCCTGAAATCCTCAGATCGGCTCATTGCCTTCTCCGCACCGTGCTACTTCTTCTTGGAGGGGCGCTTCTTCCTCGCACCGGCGGGGCCCTTCCGCCTGGTCTCGGCGGGTCCGGGCTCCGGCTTGCCCGCCTCGGGCGCCATGTCGGTGATCGTAGCCGACGCCAGCACCTTGTCGATGACCTTTTCCTCGCGGACGGCCGCGTAAAGCGTCTCCAGGGTGCCGTCGGTTCGCATCTCGTGGCGGAGGCGTTCCGGCCTGCGGTTCTGTTGGCCGGCAATCTCCGCGATCCGCGCGTTGACCTCGCCGTCATCGACCTGGACGTTCTCGGCCTCGGCGAGCTTGTCGAGGATGAGGCTGAGCTTCAACTCCTGCGCCGCCTGCTGCGAGGCCGCCGCCTCCAACTGGCCCATGCTCTTTTCGATTTCTTCCCGGCCCACGCCGCGCATCATCAGGTCCACGACCCGGCGCGCCAGCAGCCGGTCCGCGTGCCGCTTGCCCGCCTGCTCGGGCACCTCGAGGCGGGTATGCTCCAGGAGGTGCCGGCAGACCTGCTCCCCCATCAGCCGACGCTGCTCCGCCGCCACCTGCCCGGCCAGACGCGCCCCCACCGACTCACGCAACTGCTGGAGGGAAGTGAAGCCCGCCCGCTTGGCGTACTCCTCGTCCAGCTCCGGAAGCTCCAGGCGCTTCACTTCCTGCACATCGATGCGAATGGTGACGGCCTTCTCGCGCCAATCCCGGTTGGGGTGGCCCGCCGGCACCGTCGTCTGCACCTCGGCTCGCTGTCCGCGCTTCCTGCCCGCCAGCGCCTCGGGCAGGTCCTCCACGGGGATGCCCTCGAACGCCCCCGCCGCGACACGGAACTCGGCGTTCGCCTCGGTGTGCTCAATGCCCTCGCCGGTGACGGACACGTCCGCCACCACCGTGTCCCCTTCCTCGGCGCCCGAGTCCGTCGGCTTCAGCCGGCCGGAGGAACGCAGCCCATCCCGCATGGCCTGCTCCACCCGCTCGGCGGTGATCTCCAGCGTCGGGCGGCGCACCTCGATCCGGTCGTATTCCGGCAGCTCGAACTCCGGCGCCACCTCCACCTCGAAGCTGAACGGCATGTTGCCCTCGTCGGGCAGCTCGATCTGGTCGAGCTCGACGTCCGGCTGTCCGAGGGTCTTGAAGTCGGCCTTCTCCAGGGCCTGCCCGATGGCCTCGCCCACCAGCCCGTTGCGGACGTCCTCGGCGACCTCCTTGCCGAAGCGTTTCTCGATGAGCCTCCTCGGCGCCCGCCCGACGCGAAAGCCGGGCACCTGGGCCGTCCGCCGGAGATCCCCGAACATCTCGTCGAACTTGGCGTCGATCCGGGCGCGGGAGATCTCCACGGTGACCTTCTTGCGGAGGGTGCCGGCCTCGGCGACGGTCACCGCGTTCTCAGGAAGCCCGTCGGGGGGCGATTCGGCGGGCGCCGCCGCCTGGGTCTCGGCGCTGTCGTCGGAGACTTTCTCGGCCGGGGCCGGCTCGGTGCCCCGCTCCTGCTCGGGTGCGTCGTCTGTCTTTTCGGTCATCGGATGCCCAGATCGCTGTCGCCTGCCGCCGCCGCGCCCCGCGGGCCCAGCCGCGAACATTCTTTCATTACCTCAGCAGAGACTCCGGCCGATCATCCCGTCGCGGGCGCCGGCCGACGGGAATGTACGCAATTTGCCTCCCGGCGTCAACGGCGCCCGCGGACAAAACCCGGCCGAGCCCCACCGACCTCAGGGCACCCGCGAGAGCTCCGCCCGGGCCTTCGCGGCGGCGGCCGTCCGCGGGTGCTCCTTGAGGATCGCGCGGAACAGGGCCCTGGCCTTGTCGTTCAGCCCGGCCTGGCGGTACGCCAGGGCGAGCTTGAGCTGCTGCCGGGCCCTGGCCTCGGCGGCGGCATCCGCCGCCGGCGGCCTTTCCCCGCCGGCCGGCGCCGACGTGGTCTGCGGGCGGGTCCGGGGCGCGGGGGCCTCTCTCATGCGAGCGGCCTGTCGGCGGGCGAAATCGGCGACCGTGGTGAAGGTGCTCTTGGCGATGGGGTGGCCCTGCCAGAGCACGCGTCCGGTCGGCGAGACGACCACCACGTGCGGCGCGCCCTTCCCGTGGAACCGCTCCCGCGCCGACGGGCCCCAGACCACCGGCCACGTCAGGCCGTGCTTGGCGGCGGCCGCCTTCGCCTCGGACGCCTTCTCGTGGATGGCGATGCCGATTATCGCGAAGTCGCCCCCGGAGAGCCTCTGCCGGCAGAACTCCTTCAGCTCCGGCAGATGCTCGACCCAGGGCTTGGACCAGCCGGCCCAGAAGTCCAGCACCACCGCCTTGCCGCGGTATTCCGCCAGCGTCCCCCGCCGGCCGTCCGGAAACGACAACGTCAGCATGACCGGCTGGTTGCACTGTTTGGCGATGGGCAGCATGCCCTTGGCCCACTGGCCGATGCCCTTCTGGGAGGGGCGCGCGATGAGGCCGTTGAGGGCGGCGGCGGCCGTCGCCGGCTCGGCGCCGAAGATCCCCGCCCACGCCAGGGCATACCTGGCGTAGCCCTCCAGCTTGCTCTTGCGGGCCTCCTGCATCAGCAGCTTCGCCCCCGAGAGCATGGCCTCGGCGTCGCCGGCGGCGAACCCGCCGTGCAGGCCCAGCAGGCCCAGCCTGAGCCTGAGGAGCCCGCCCATTTCGGCCCGCTGTGGGTACCCGGCCGAGTAGAGCTTGCAGGCCTGGGCGCCGGCGGCCTGCTGGGTGGAGGTGACGACGGCGTCGATGCTCGGGAGCATGCGGACCATTCCGTCGATCAGCCCGGCCAGCTCGGCGCCGTCAAGCCGGGCAGGGGACCCGCCCGAAGGGCGCGTCCCCTGCCCCCGCGCCGCCGCCGCGCAGACAAGGAAGAATCCCAGACACAGGCGCCTTTTCAGCATGACGGTCCTCCCGACGTCATCGGCCCGGAGCGTTCCATTCTGCCCGGCGGGCGGGCCCAGTCAAGCGGGAAAGCCCCCCCCGCCGCCGGCAGCAAGCGGGGGCGGTCGGGTGCACCATTCTTTCGTGGCACGGCCGCGACAATGCGCCGGTGCACCCGGGCGGTTCCGGGGGCACGTTTGCTGTTGACGCGGCCCCGGGCAGCGGGGAGAATCACGCCGGCTGGGGACCGGGTCCCCGTAGCTCAATTGGATAGAGCGTCGGCCTCCGGAGCCGAAGGTTACAGGTTCGAATCCTGTC
>CAZNSB010000339.1:0-1069 GCA_964575155.1 uncultured Planctomycetaceae bacterium
GTTCACGCATCGTGAAAGGTCCGGCCTCGCCACCCGGCGCTCGCGGGCACCTCGCCCGCCTGGCCTGCAGGTCTCACGTCCCGGCGGGACTTTCCGACCACAGACCGATGACGACCTCCACACCCGCGGTGGGCAGCCCTGCGGGCGTCTCGATGTCCAGGACAGCCGGATCGTAGGTGATGTCGATGTGCTCTTCTCTCCCGTCGTCGTCCAGCGCGTCGTTGAAGTAGAGCGCGCCGGTCAGGCTCACGCCATCGCCCGTAATTACCGAGTCGGCCCAGACGATGCCGTTGACGTGCCCCCCGTCGGTCAGGCGGAAGATGCCCGGGGTCAGGATCACGACGGTCTCTGCCCTTCCGTTCTCGTCTCCTACGCATACCTCGTTCTGTCCGTAGATGACGCTGCCGTCTCCGATGGCCTCCGAGTCCTCGGTCAGGCTGACCTTGTCCCCGGAGATGAGGTCCACGCTGTCGAGGACCTTCGCGCCGTTGGCCACGTAGATATCCCCGGTGGCCACGATGCGCCCCGGGCCGAATACGGTGGAATTGTCGTCCAGGAGCACGTCCCCGGTGAACCCCCGGGCGGTTCGCGGGTTAGCCGGCAGCCCGATGATCCGCACCCCGTTGGGCAGCCTCACCTCCAGTTGCTTGAAGCTGGTACCCTCGAAGAAGGCATTACCGTGGAACTCGAAGTCGACCTGGAGCATCTGACAGTGAGCCCGGGCCTTCTCCATAAGCTCGTAGCTCTGCCGCTCCCCGGCCGACAGGAATATCTGGTTCTTGCGGCGCTTCATGCCCCGCAGCAGCCGGCGCAGGGCCTTGGAGAAGCTCTTACCCGTCTGTCGAGACCAGCAGGACCACTTGAAGCGCGCGTCGGACTCTACGTCGCGCTGCTGATAGGGCAGCAGTGGGACGACCGGCCCTGTCTGGCCGATGTTCGCAACCGTTGGGACAATGCCCCTTGTCTCAGACCTTGACGCCATAGAGCCTTTCGGCCGCACTGCTCAGAGCCGTGACTACGTCCTCGGCGGTCAGTACGCGCCCCTCCTGTTTGGCCTTCTCTTCTGCCT
>CAZNSB010000339.1:1079-5929 GCA_964575155.1 uncultured Planctomycetaceae bacterium
CCCTGAATCAGCGCTGCTGCTGAACGGTATCGGTTTATTGTTCCGGAAACATCATCGATCCGCCGAAAATATCCTGGAATTCCGGCCGGCCGGCCAGTTCGATGTATTCCATTTCCACCGAAAGTTCTTTAGCGTGCTTTCGGGCCAGACGACTCAGGAGCACTTCCCGGGCTCCGGTGCCGGCGGCGTTGCCGATGGATTGGATTCGACCCAGTTCGATGTTCGGCAGCAGCCCAATCCGCCGGGCGCTTTCCGGACGAATGTAATTACCGAAGGCACCAGCCAGATACAATCGGCTAATCTGGTCCGGCTCGATCTCCAGCAGATGCAGTTCTTCCTTATGCTTGGCCTCTCGCTCCCGTATCTTCACCACGAAGTAGTTGGACACCTCCCGGGCCGCTTTCACCCGGGTGGCGTCCTTGGCGCACGTGGCCATGATCTCGAACAGGGTCAGCAGGGCGGCGGCCTTCTTGGGGTCCTCTTCTCCCAGGTCTACGTTGTGCAGCTCGCAGGCCCGCCGGCCGAGCCGTTTGCGCAGCTTCTGCAGATCCATGTAGGGCCGATCGCGGCATCTCTGGCCGTACTCCTGGAAGGTCCGGCTGTTAACGCCAAAGCGCTCCTCCAGGTGGTGTTCTCGCCAGACCCCCAGATCGTTCCCCGGCTCGACGACCCCGGCGTGGATCACGCAGAGTTCGTCTGCGTTCACGTTTTCCCACCACCGGTATGGCTGCTTGTCGTCGCCCATCGTCGCCGTCAGATTCCCAGGGCCGGATCGCGATCCAGCCGGTTGGCGATCTCGTTGCCCTTGCCGGTCAGCTTGTAGCGGCGGTCCCGCCAGGGAAGACCCCGGGTCGGCCCATCCGTTTCCACGTAGCCCTTGTCGTCCTCCATCAGGTAGGTGAGGTCGCGGCGGAGATCCTCCTCGGTCACGTCCGGGTACTGCTCCAGGACCAGGACCAGGATCTGCGTGCCCTCCAAGGCGCAGAGGCTGTACGCTTCCAGCAGCACGCGCAGCACGCACCGTCGAACCTGTTGAATCTGCAGGGCCCGCATATCAGGCCGGCTCATCTTGCTGCTCTCCTTTAATGGCGGTGCTGATCTTCTCCCCGACCACGTCGAGACGCCGCCCAAGGCCGATCTCACCGTCGATGCGTCCCCGGAGTTCGTGCACCAGGTCTTTCACTTCGCCGATCCGTGACCAGACTTGTTCGAGCTTGCCGTTGGTTCTGGCCGCCTTTACCACGAAGTCCTGTCGATCGACCTTGGTGGCTTCGACGGTGAGCACTCGTGCGTCCACCCGGTCAATCCGTTTATGAACGTCCCGGACGGCCTCTTTGGACTCCGCGACGGCCTGCTTGAAGTCGTCCCGCAGCGCTCGGAGGTAGAACACCATCAGGGTCAAGGGCAGGCCGGCCAGCGGCACCATGACCACGGTCATCTCCCCCACGCCCGACCAACTGAACTGCCCCAGCATCATGGGACACCTCTCACCACAGAGATCGCAGAGTACGCAGAGTTAAAACCAAGCCCCTCACCTCCGCGACCACCAGTGGCACTTGTGCCTCAGCGCCCTCTGCGGTTAAGCGTTTTGCCGTTTTGGCGTTTTTGCGTTTCACCGTTTTTGCGTTTCACCTACTGGTGGCCCACTCCCGTTCCCGCTCGGGATTCACCGGCGGGCCGTCCTCGAACAGTTGCCTTTGTTCGTTGCCCCGATCGGTGGCCGCCTCGGTCATCTGCCGGACGGTCACGAACTCGAACCGAGCTCCCCGTTTGCGATGTTCCAGGTACTCGGCCCACTCGGCCGCGTCCCGGGCCAGCCAGTATCCGGCGTGGTAGGCGCAGACCCGATGGCCGGCCTGACGCAGAGTGATGACCAGCTCTCGCAC
Organism: uncultured Planctomycetaceae bacterium; assembly: GCA_964575155.1. Lineage (GTDB taxonomy): Bacteria > Planctomycetota > Phycisphaerae > SM23-33 > SM23-33 > CAZNSB01. The sequence continues at coordinate 2,966 of CAZNSB010000339.1, forward strand.
TTCCCGCCGCCGGGCCTCCCAGTTCCACCCGGCCGCTATGCCCAGGGCCTCGACGATCTCGCTGGCCGTCAGCGGCCGATCGTCGAAGAACCGCTGCAGCAGGGCCAGCGTGTCCTGCGCTTCGGGGCTCAGGTTGGATTCGCCATTCGCCATCGATCAATCTGTTCACCGCAGAGCACGCTGAGTAAAACCAAGCATGTTATCTCTGCATCCTCTGCGCTCTCGGCGCTCTTTGCGGTTCCGCAGTTTTTCACCCGTCCGGGCTACCGCCTTGGGGATTCGCCATTCGCCATCATCACTCAACCGCAGTCCGCCGCGGCGGAGCAGAGAACAGCAGCTTCTGCCTTTTCATCTCAGCGCTCTCTGCGCCCTCTGCGGTTCCGCAGTTTTCGCCCGTCCGGACTATTTGCGCTTCACCGCCTTGTGGAACACGCCGACCCCGAACAGAACCACGGCCCAGTCGTAGAGGGCGGCGGCCAGTTGCGGTTCAATCACGTCGGTCTGGTCCAGGATCACGATCGCCAGGATGGCCGCCAGCCCCAGGATAGATTTCCACCCATCCAGCCGGTCCAGCAGGCCGCCCAGTATCCTCTCCACCGCTTGCTTGATCGGATTCATGTTTCTGACCGTTCCCGTAATAGGTCCCCCACACATGAAAGTGCGGCGTGCAACCGGACGCCAGAAGCAACAGGCCGATCGCCAATTTCACCGCAGAGACCGCCGAGAACACCGGCCTGCTCTTTTCAGCTCTGCGCTCTCTGCGGTTCCGCCGTCTCTCAACCATCTGGTGGTGTAACCACATCCTCGTGTTCCGTCTTGCCCACGTCGGCGTCACGAGCCCCCTGGGCATGTCCGGTAAGCTGCCCCGACAGTCCCACCGCCCGGACGCTGGCCTGGCCCTTGAAGCCGGTCACCCAGAAGCCCTCGACCTCGAATGCCCAGCCCGGCTCGATGGCTTGGGCCCCGCCCTGGAGCGTCGCCGTTTGGGTGGTGACCTCTTCGATGGCCTTCTCGGTGACTGGGATGACCACCCGCTCCATGACTAGGATGATCTTCCGTTCGATGGCCTCGCTGTCCGGTGCGCACCCGGCCAGCAGCAGGCTGAATCCGCTGAGTGCCGCGATCAGAAACGCGATCAGTTGTTGCACTAGGGTGTTGAAATTGAGCATGTTCGGCCTCCTTGCCTGTTGGGGCCCACGGACTCCAATCCGTGGGTTCCGGGGTTTCTCCGGGGTTTCTCCGGGGTCTCTCCGGGGTTTCTGCGTTTTTGCGTTTTCTCGTTTCTGCCCGCCTCGGCGGATCTTCGACGTTTCCTCTGCCGTAGGCACCCGGCGGCGGGGCCGTCCCTGGCCGCACACCGCCGGGGCTACCCGCCCACAGCACGATCGGGACGGGTCCCCTTTGCCTTTTGGGGACCTGTCCCGCTCCCCACATATCCGTCGGGCGGCCGGCGCTCGGACCTGGCCGAGCGCCCGATGCCCCCGCCCGTCGCCACAGGTGGTTTTTTCTGTCTCTGTTGCCTGTCGTACCCCCCCCACAAAATCGGGGCGCCCGGCGGGTATGAGACCGGACGCCCCTCTCGGAGGGGAAAGAAGCCTCTATCGGTCTGGCCCACCGTGGCCATCGTTCGCCGTCCCTGTCCCGGGACAGGTCCCCTTTGCCTTTCGGGACCTGTCCCGCTTCTCGCCTCTGCGCCCTCTGCGGTTACCCTCTGGCCTCTCCTGAGCTTTCTCACCGCAGAGCACGCGGAGTCAGAGCCAAGCCTCTCGCCTCTGCGCTCTCTGCGCCCTCTGCGGTTACCCTCTGGCTTCTGGGCGCGCAAAAAGGCACCGCTTCTGGAGTGCCCGGGTTCGGGCCGTCCAAAAACGGTGCCTGATAACACCGCCGATTCTTGTACCGCCGGGGCGGCGTCACTCGCCCCTTGGTTTTCCTAGTGCCCTAGACCACTACCGCGCCCGGCCGCAGCCTGTCAAGCGCGATTTTAGGATTTCTTCGGTGGGTTTCCTGAACCGACGATCCCGCTCCTAGATGCAGACCAGGAAGATGAGGCAGATGACCAATATCGCCGCCACCACCAACAGCACTCGGTCTACCAGCCATTGGCCGCCGGTTAATCTCGGCTTCGGTGTCGCGTCACGCTTCGCCTGCTTGGCCTCGTCCTCAAGCCTCTCGAGGTCCACCCCACACAAGGGGCACTTCCGACCCAGGAACGAACACTGCGGCACCATGCGACCCCCGCACTGCGGGCAGACTGTTGTGTCCGGCGGCCGAGCCTCTTTGTGCCACCCTGGCTCCGTGTTTCCCTTTTCACCCGACATGGCCCCACCTCTCGAAGCCGTCCTCCCCGCCTCCGTACTACAAACGTCGATTTTCGTTGCGTGATGCTTACCGCAGAGCACGCTGAGCCCGCAGAGATGGTGCCCTGTACGAGTGGTCTCCGCGATCTCCGCGGTTCAGCCGTTGTTGTTTGGCTGTGGCCGAAGGCCGCGCCAAGCCTCCGTGGTTCAACTGGCCGCTCAGCCCGCTCCCTCACCAGGCTGTCTAAATACCTGGTCGACGCTGGTTGGATGAGGTCATTTCGGGCCCGCGTTGCCCCCGTTTGGCTCGGCGCGGCCATGAGTCGATTCCGGGGCTGCTTCTGCCCGAGGGGCGAACCGTGGCAGGTACGGACGCCGGGAGCCCGAACCCGTCTCGGCGCGAGCGGTCTTACGTTCCTGCTTACAGGATCGGGACGACCTCCTTCCAATGACGCAGCAGAATCCCAATATTCACCGCCGTACAGACCATGGACCACTCGGTCCGGACCGCCTCGAGACCGCGTCGCATGAAACGCCGCACACCCAAGACGTGTTTGATCTGACCGAAGCGCGGCTCGACCGTGTGCTTCCGGCGCCGATAGGTCTCTCGGCCAGCCAGATCACGTCCAGCCGATTGTGACAGGCCGACTCCAACTGACGGCTCGAC
>CAZNSB010000340.1:0-3801 GCA_964575155.1 uncultured Planctomycetaceae bacterium
GGTCGCTGCCGGTGTCGAAGTAGCTGTCCCGCATGTCGGTCCGTCGGCAGCTGACCGCCAGGATTCGCATGGGCCGGCTGGCGCCCAGGCAGTACCGCACCGCCGCGGGTCGCGGCGGGGCCGACCGCGGGCGCCCGGGCGACAGCCGGGACGCCATCAGCCGGGCAAGGAAACGCACCGCCTCGGCGTTCTGGGCGATCAGCGGGCTGATGGCCTCCTGGAGAAAGACGATGGCGCGGGACTCGGCGACCGCCACCACGTCGGCGCTGGCGGGATTGCCCGTCAGCAGCGACATCTCGCCAAAGCACTCCCCGCACCCGACGTAGCCGAGGTGCTCCGGCTGAGGCGTCTGGCGGGGGCGGACCGCCTCCAGCCGGCCGGAAATCAAAACGCCGAAGACGTCACCGGCCTCCCCGTGCCGGAGGCAGACGTCCCCCGGGCGGTAGCTGACGGCGCTTCCGGCGCGCCCGGCTTCGGCCAGGGCCTCCGGGCCGAACGTCCCGAACAGGGGATGCGACTGCAACTCGTGGAGGAGGTCCATCGCCTAATCCTTCCGCCCGGTGCGGGCAGGGCCGCCCGCGCCGGGGGCGGTCACTGGATCGCGCCGGTCTGCTTGAGCAGCCTCTTGACCGCCTGCTTGAGGACGACGGGCTCGATGGGCTTGTCCACGTAGGCCTCCGGGGGGCTGCCGATGTACTGGCCCATGTCCTGCCCGGAGAATTTCATGCCGGTGCGCTCGGCGATGGCGGTCAGCATGACGACGGGAACGCCGGCGAGCTTCTCGTCGCCGCGCAACTCGACGAACACCTCGAAGCCGTCACGCTTGGGCATCTGGACATCGAGGATGATCCGTTGCGGGCGCTGCTGCCGCGCGACCGCCAGAGCCTCTTCGCCGTCCCTGGCCGAGATGACCTCGTACGGCGTCTCGGCCAGGGACTCGCGGACGAAGTCGATACACTCCTGCTCGTCGTCGGCGCGCGAGCGGTGGGGCTCATAGCGGGCGGCCTCCGGAGCCGCAGTCGGGGCAGGCACGTCGGCCTGCGACTTGCCGGGTGAGACGTCCAACGCAATGCCTCCGGGCCCGCGGAGAAAACCCCGCGACGGAAGGGCACACCCACGCAGGCCTCATCATTGTATGGGCCTCCGGCCGAAGGGCAATGCTAAGAGCCTAAAGTGCCGCCGAATCCTGGGCGGCGGCGGCCACCGCCTCCAGCAGGGCCCGGGCCTTGTCGAGGGTCTCCTGGTATTCCCCCTCGCAGGTGGAGTCGGCGACGATGCCCCCGCCGGCGTGGACGTGCGCCTGCCCGCGGTCGCAGACGACCGTGCGGATGGCGATGTTCAGCTCGGCGCTGCCGGTCAGCCCCAGGTATCCGATCGAGCCGGTGTACACCCCGCGGGCGACGCCCTCCAGCTCGTCGATGATCTCCATCGCCCGGATCTTGGGCGCCCCCGTGATCGACCCGCCGGGGAACGTCGCCGCCAGAAGCTTCACCAGGTCCACCCGCGCATGCAGCTTGCCCACCACCGTGCCGACCAGATGATACACCGTCGGGTGGGTCTCCAGCTCGCGCCGGCCGGCCACCCGGACCGTCCCGTACCGGCACACCCGCCCCAGGTCGTTCCGCAGCAGGTCGATGATCATCGCCAGCTCGGCGTTGTCCTTCGGGCTCACCAGCAGCTCCGCCGCCGCCGCGGCGTCGGCCGCCGGATCTCCCGTCCGCCGGCGCGTGCCCTTGATCGGGCGGGTCAGCACCTCCCGCCCGCGAACCCGCAGGAACAGCTCCGGCGAGCTGCTCAGCACCGCCGAATCCCCCAAAAGCAGCATCGCCGAGTACCACGCCGGGTTGCGACGCCGCAGGGCACGGTAGATCGACAGCGGCGCCGGGGCGTTGGCCACCGTGAACCGCTGCGAGAGGTTCACCTGGAAGATGTCGCCGGCGGCGATGTAGTCGATGCACCGCTGAACCGCCCGGCGGTACGCCTCCGGCGTGAAGTTGCTCTCCGCCTCCGGCAGGGCCCGCGGCGCCGGCGAGGCCTCGGCTTCCGAGACCTCCGGCTCGGCGCCGGCCGAGCCGATGATCCGCTTCAGCGCCTCCCGCCCACCCCCGCCGCCGGGCGAGCCCAGGTCGAGCCACGCCAGGAACCATTTCTTGCCGACGGCGTCATACACGGCCACGGCGTCGTACAGCCCCAGGTGCACCTCCGGCAGCAAGGTGTCGCGGACGGCCTTTCCCGGAAGCTTCTCGATGTGCCGCCCGAACTCATACCCCACGTACCCGATCCACCCGGGACCGTAGGGGGTCGGCGCTTCGCCCGCCGCCCGTACCTGCCCCAGCGCCCCCCGCAGCGCCGACAGCACGCTCTTTCCCGGCAGCTCCGCCCCGGCGCGGTCCAGCACCTTCCCGTCGCGGACGGTAATGATCTCGATCGGCCGGCAGGCCAGCACGCTGTACCGCCCCCAGCGCGGGTCCGCCGCCGAACTGTCCAGCATGGCCGGATACCGCTCGCCCGCCAGCGCCTCCAAGATCGCCCCCGGAGCCGCCGCCGTGGCCAGCGGCTCCCAGCACACCCGCGCCGTGACGGTCTTGGCCTCAACTGTCCGCATGATTCAAGTATCCTGAATCTCCCGCCACGTGCAACAGGCGCATTGGGGATGCAGACGTCTTGACGCCGTGTGGTCCAAACGGCACCAAGGGTCTCCGGTCCGAAGCGCCACGAGGAATCCCCGCGGATCCGTCGCAGGAGGCGACGCCGGATTTGACATTTTGGGCCCGGTTTGCCGAGAATGAAAAATGCGGTCTGTCAGCCGGCGCCACGCCCGGTTAGACTGCAGCCACCTCAAACGGCTCTGAGGGAAGCCCGTCGGGATGCCGAGAGGGGAGGTGGAATTATCGCTCAGCAGGCGGAAATCCTGGGCAGAACACGGAAAATCCTGCAAGAGATCGGCTATGCTGACGATTTGCTGAAACAGGACTTCGGCTTTGGGGACGGCCACCGGGTGGATCTGGTGGCTTTCTGCAGGCCCCCCCCGGACATACGTTCCAGCGGCATTGCCGTGATGTTGGGCGCAGGACCGCCGCTCGACAAAGTCCGTGCCTGCTCCGGCCTGGCTGCTCCGGTTGTTTTCGTCTGGACACCCGCAGCACTCGAGTGGTGGAAGCAGACGACGGATGGTCCTGAACTCCACGATCGTGTTCGCACGCAAAGCGTGTCGAACTTCTTCCGGCGAAGGAAAGTCAGGGAAGAGCTCGGGCCCGACAAGCTGTATCGGGCGAAGAACCTTGGACGCATCGACAGGCAGTATCAACTGAGCTTCGTTGATGTGGGCTTGATGCAGTTGGCCGAGCAAGAGGTCGGAGGGCGGGTGGCCGAGTTGGTCGAGCGAGTTGTGCGGACGCTTCAGCAGGAGCTCTTCCCGGGGGGAATCCCCAACAGCCAGCAGGGGCGCCGAGATGGCCAGTGGCTATTCAAGGCGGTCTTTTGGCTGTTGGCCGCGAAGATCCTGCAAGACAAGGGTGTGGATGGCTTCAAACTTCTAGATTTGGCTGACGCCCAAAGCGTTTTCTGGAAAGTCAGCCGCCACTACGGCGCGCAACCGCTCCGCCTCCATGGTCGTCACCAGGCCCTGTGTGCCGCGGCGCAGAGCATCGGGGACTTTGCCGACCTCAAGCTGATCACGACGGAGTCACTGGCGCATGTCTATGAGAACGCACTCGTCTCGAAAAGGACTCGACAGGAGTTGGGCACCCACAGCACCCCGAGTTATCTGGTGGACTACGTCGTCTGGCAGTTGGCCGATTG
>CAZNSB010000340.1:3811-5924 GCA_964575155.1 uncultured Planctomycetaceae bacterium
CTCAGATTCCGGAAGATCAGCGGTATGTATTTGAGCCCGCCTGTGGTCATGCCTGCTTCCTGGCTTCTTCGATGAGATTGCTGAGTTTCGCGCTTGCCACTGGCGACCTACGGGCGAGGCACCGGTACCTGCGTAGGCACTTGCAGGGCTGCGACGTTGATCCTTTCGCGCTGGAGGTCGCGAGGCTATCCTTGACGCTGGCGGATATTCCCAACCCGAACGGATGGAATCTGCAGCGGAAGGACGTCCTCCTTTGGGCCGGCACCCGTCGGGCCGCTCAGCGCGCGCGAATCCTTCTGGCCAATCCTCCGTTCGAGGACTTCACGCCGAGGGAGAAGGCTTACTACAAACGCCGTCGTATCCGCCTTGGTCACAACAGCAAAGCAGCGGAGATGATGGCCCGGACTTTACCGCACCTTGCGCGCGGGGCTGTCTTCGGCATTGTTGTCCCCCGCGGCTTGCTCCACAGCAATGACGCCGCACAGCTTCGGCGAGACCTGCTGGACACGTGTGAGATCCGCGAAGTCGGCGTCCTTCCGGACAGGGTGTTCCAGGAGGGGGCCGCAGAATCAGCTATCTTGCTCGGGCGTAAGACAAGATCGAGTACGGGCGCTGCCGGCACCGTCCGCTACTTTCGGGTCCGCGAGCGCGACCTGCGGAGATTCAAGGAGTTGTATGCGGTCACCAAGGAGGAGTGCATTTCCCAAATGCGCTTCTCGGAGGCAGAGGAAGCGAGTCTCCTGCTTCCCGATCTGCATCATGTATGGGAATACTGCTCCGAACTTCCCAAGCTCGCTTCCGTTGCCAGCACGGGTCAGGGATTGCAGTATAAGGGGCGGGACTTGCCGAGAGGCGCCAGGACCTACTCGAATGACGCATTCCAGGGAGCCGTCAGGGGGTTCGTCCACTTTAATGATGAGGAGTTGCTTCTCCATCAGTTGCCGAAAGCAGTGTGGATGAACCTGGATGAAGTTGTCGTGCGTCGACCTGGCACCGGGACGTGCACTGAAGTGCCGCAGATCCTCCTCAACTACGCTTCCAGCAGTCGGGGGCCCTGGCGGCTGAAGGCCCTTATTGACAGGGAGGGCCACGCCGTCACCAGCCGTTTCGTTACGGTCAGGCCTCTGGATGAGTGTCTCGGCCTTGAAGCCCTTTGGGCCCTGTGCAATTCGCCTGTCGCGAACGCATATCTGTACAGTCATGCCGGGAAGCGAGACAACAAGGTGGGCATTCTCCGGCGTATGCCGGTCCCGTTTGGGCTTGGAGGGAGTTCGCCGAAGCTCACCAAAATGGTTAGCGAGTACTTCGTAGAAGTTCGGAAGCCCAGGAGAAATCGTGGCTCGCTGCCGTTCGCCAAAGAGGCCGGCGGGGCGATGGATGAGACCAGGGCTGGGGAAGTCCTGCGGCGACTGGATGCGGAAATCCTGCGCCTTTATGACATGCCCCCACGCATGGAGCGTGAGGTCCTTGACCTTTTCGCCGGTAGACAGCGGCGCGGCGTGCCCTTCCGGTTCGATCGATACTATCCTGAAGGGTATGCCCCATGCTTTCCTCTTCATGAGTATCTCTGTGCCGAGTTTCAGAGCTCTACGGCAGACAAGCTCTCGGGGCTTCACGAACGCGTGGACAGCAAGGAGCTGATTGTTGCCCTGGACAGGGCCGCCCGGGATTTCGGGGAGGATCGGGGGTGAAGAGGACCAAAGGCTACCTGCTGGACACCAGCGTCATCAGCGCATGGTTCATCCCTGCCAAGAATGCCCACGAGAACGTTCTCAAGCATATTGAGAGGGCCGCCGTCAAGAAAAGCCAGCTCTTTGTATCCGCCATTACCTTCGGCGAGATCGAATACGGGCATTGGGCCGAGTCTCCGGTGGGGCCGACGAGGGTTCAGGCCGAGTATAAGGCCTTTGTCCTCAAGCACTTCGTGGGCATATACCGGATTGCCGTGTCTCATCATACCGCGGAGCCCTACGGGAGAATCCGGGCCACGATCTTCAAGCGATACAGCCCTAAGCAAGGACGCAAGAAAAGGCGGCTTCATCAACTGGATTGGCCCGACGACATCGAGGCGTACGGCGTGGAACGGTGGCTGGGAGAACGGGCGGAGGAGCTC
>CAZNSB010000341.1:0-5874 GCA_964575155.1 uncultured Planctomycetaceae bacterium
GCGTCGCAGCCCGCGGCGCCGAAGGCCGCCGCGTCGCCACCCGGCCCGCCGGCGGGGGGCGGGAAATAGAAGCGCCCGTGAAGGTATCCGTCATCATCCCGGCCGCCGGAGCCTCCAGACGCTTCGGCGGCAAGCGGAAGAAGATCTTCGAGCGGCTGAAGGACCGCCCGGTGTTCATCCGGTCCGTCGAGCTGTTCGTGAATCGCGGCGACGTCTGCCAGGTGCAGCTCGTGGTGGCCGGCGAAGACCTCGAGACGATGAAGACGCGTTACGCCGTGAACATCGGGTTCATGGGCGTGGAGCTGGCGGCCGGGGGCCCGGAGCGAACCGACTCGGTCCGGAACGCCCTGGCGCAGGTTCGCGCCGAGGCCGACTACGTCTGCGTCCACGACGCGGTCCGCCCGTGCGTCTCGGCGCTGTGGATTGACGAGGTGTTCGCGGCCGCCGAGAAGACCGGCGCGGCCATCCTGGCCTGCCCGGTGCGGGGGACGCTGAAGCGGGTGGGTGCGGGGAGGCGGGTGGTCGAGACGGCGGACCGGGAGGGGCTTTGGGAGGCCCAGACGCCGCAGGTCTTCCGCAAAGAGCTGCTTCTGCGGGCGTACGAGGAGGCGGCCTCGCCGGCGGGCGACGACGCCGCCCTCGTCGAGGCGCTCGGCGAGCCGGTGACGGTGGTCCGCGGCGACCCCCGGAACGTGAAGATCACCACACGCGCCGACCTCCGCCTGGCGGCCGCCGTGGTGGGCTCGCTACCGAAGCCCAATATCGAGAAGCCCGCCGGGCCGTTCGTCGAGGCACAATGGTGAATTCCGGCGGCCGGGAATTGGCGATATAATTGCCGCAACGAGAATCGGCTGGGACGATCGGCCGCCGCCGGCCGGGGCCCGACGACGCCCTCGAAGGGCCCAGAGCGAGAAGGAAAGGAGTCACTGATGAGACAGACCACCCGGACGCTGCGGGCGCTGGGAGGCGCCGGGGTCTTGCTGGGCATGTCGCTGCTGCTGCCCGCCGGGTGCAACCTGCGCCCGTCGGGCCCGAAGACCACCGCCGGCAAGAAGGTCCGCTCGGTGGCGGTCAACCCCGCGGACCCGGCCGAGGGCGAGGCCGCCAAGAAGCTCCTGGCAGCAGAGATGCGGTACGGGCACGCCCTGAAGACCCTCAGGGCCTACTACGTCAAGGTCGGCGCCTACGACAAGCGGGAATGCGCCGATAGGGAACTGGAGAACCTGGAAAAGGCCCGGACGTGGGAGTTCGAGGGCGCCGCCCGCGCGCCCGAGCCGCCGGCAGAGCCCGTGGAAGACGTCACGGAGGCGGCCCTGGTCGAGCACATGCTGTCGGCGAGGGCGGACTGGAAGGCCGCCCTGGCTGGCCTCGCCGACCACTACCATGGCAAGGGCTTCAACTTCAAGCTGGCGCTGATCCGCAACGTGCAGCGGCGGTTCGACCCGGTCCGCGAATACAGTTACTTCCTGCACGCGGAGATCCCCCCGCCAACGCTGAAGCCCCGGGAGTTCATCCAGGCCGCCGACGACCTCTTCGAGAACGCCCTCAGGATTCACAGGCGCGGCAAGCCCCTGCCGGGTATCACCAGCTATCCCAAGCAGCGAAAGGCCCTGGGCATGTTCCGGCAGCTCGTCTACAAGTACCCCACCAGCACCAAGATCGCCCGATCGGCCTACTACATCGGGGAGATCTACAAGGAGTATTTCAAGGGCGAGGACGCCCGGGCGGTGCAGTGGTACGAGCGGGCGTGGCAGTGGGACGCGAACATCCGGCTGCCGGCGCGGTCGCAGGCGGCCTTCGTGTACGACTTCCGCATGCACCACCGGGGAAAGGCGCTGGAGTTGTACCGCGAGGTCATCAAGCACGAGCAGTTCGCCCCCGACAGGGTCCGCTACGCCTACCAGCGCATCGGGGAGCTGGAGCAGAAGACGCAATAGGGGCACCCACGACCGGCGCACGCCGGGCGCGGCGTCTGGCGGCACCTCGATTGAGGCGGCGGCGGGTGGCCCGGCACGGCTGCAGACAGCGCAGCCGTGGCACCCGATCGATCGGTTTAGAGGTAACAGAGCACCAGGCTCGCGGGGGTGGGGCTATTCCCGCTCGCCGGCCGCCGGGCGGGTGGCGGGGCCAAGCTCGCCGGCCTCGGCCGGGCGGACGGTGACCTTGGACTTGACCTCCTGGTCCAGCCTCACCTCGGTCTCCGTGTCGTCCCGCTCCTTGCCTGACATGACCATGGTGCCGGTCTGGTGAACGCTGGCGCCGGCGACCATGCCCGTGTCCACGTTGAATTGGACCGTCCCCCGCCGGTCCATGTCCACGCTGTCGACCGTCAGCTCGATGGCTCCGAAGGCCGTGGTGACCTCCTTGTCGCTCCGGATCTTGCCGGCATACTCGATGATCGCGATGCGTCCGCCCGGGGCCGCCTCGACCGCCTTCAGGCTGCACTGCTGCCTGCATTCGACCTGCCCGGCGAAGGGGACCTCGAGCCGGGCGTCGTGACGCCAGGTCTCGCCCACCGACACGCCGCGGGCGGGAATCATCTCCCACTGCTTCTCGATCAGCCCTTTGATCATCCTGTCGCCCAACTGCTTCCTGAGCTGCCTGGCGAGGACCTCGCCCCGCGGGCCGGTCTTGCCCAACGCAGTCCACATCTCGCCCAGCCCGCTGACGGACCTGACCTTTCCGCCCGGGCCTACCTCCACCACGATCCGGGTCTTCATCAGCTTCCGGATGGCCGCCGCGATCGGGGAGTCGGGCTTTTTCGGCGGGGCGTCGCTGGCGAAGGTCGAGACTCGCCGGCCCGTCCTCATGGTCTGCTCGAACCGGCGGTAGGTCAGGGCCATCTTCACGACGCCGGCCTCGTCCGGCTTGTCGACGGCCATGAGGACGACCAGGGTCTGGGAGAGGTGCTGTTTCGGCCGCTTCTCCCCGTCGATGGCCATCGTCTGCTCGATGTCGGAGACCTGGGTCAGCACGTACCGCCCGGGGGGGTGACGCCGCTTGAGGAGGACCTTCTCGCCGGCGGGCCTGGTCCGGGCAGCGCCCGCGAACGCCCCGGCCGAGACACACGCCGGCAGAAGCACTGCACACGCAATCCTCGCCGCCTTCATGTCCAACTCCTACCCGCGCCGCCCCTGGCCCGCGGACGCTCAGGCCCACGGATAACGTCCCCCGGCGGGGAAGGCAACCGAAAACGCCCGCGCCGGCGCCGGGGGAGGCGCTGCGCTGGCCGGCGCCGCGACCGAGCCTGGAGAAAAACGCGGATTTACGAAAGCTTTCCCGCCGGGTTGGCGTTATACTATGTGGGCACAGAGGCCGTGGGCAGGTAGGCTTTGTGCGCCCAGTAAGGAGAAAGGCGATGTCGGCAAGAACCGGCAAGGCGCTGCTGACAGCGGCGGTGGTGGGACTGCTGGCGAGTTCTTTCCCGGCAGCGGCGTTCGACAACCCCAAGGCCAAGAAACCCCCTCGGGCCAAGCCCCAGCGGCGCAGCGCCGGGGAGTCCCTCCCCCCCCTGCCCCTGCCGGCAACGCCCCTCCGCCGGAGCGAGCGCAAGCGCCAGCCCTCCCCGCCGGCGCTGGTGGGCATGATCACCTTCTCCGGGCAGAAGTTCGAGATCCGCGGCGGCAAGCGGGTGCCCGTGGAGGTCTTTCCGACCGTTCACATCGACATCGAGCGGCTGACGAACTACGCCAACCACAAGCTGGGCATACGCTACCGCTACGTCACCATGACGCTGAAGAGCTTCTCCTGGGACCCCGTGGAGCTGCCGCTGCTGTACATCACCGGGTGGACGCCCATGCCCAGGCTCTCGGAGGCGATGCTCGGGAAGCTTCGCCGCTATCTCTACGACGGCGGGACGCTGGTCGTCCACGCCCAGTGCGGGCGGAAGGAGTTTGTGGACAGCGCCCGCCGGGAGCTGGCCCGGCTGTTCCCGAACCGCCAGTTGTCCATGCTGGACACCGACTCGCCCCTGTTCAGGAGCTACTTCCGCATCACGAAGATGCAGTTCCGCAAGGACGACAACCCCTTCAAGTCGATCCCCCCCTACCTGGGGGTGATCTATCTCGGCTGCCGCCCGGCGGTGGTCTTCTCGCCGATCGACCTGAACTGCGGGTGGGACGTGGTCAACCGCCCCATCCAGGGAGGGATCCTCTACCACCAGCGGGACGCCTTGGCGCTGGGGGTGAACATCGTCACCTGCACGCTGGCCAATCTGAAATACGCTCGGGCCTTCGCCACCGAGAAGATCTATCACCAGCAGGACCAGAAGACCCGCGACCAGCTCGTCCTCGGGCAGATCGTCCACGGCGGGGACTGGGACCCCACCCCCCACGCCCTCCCGAACCTGATGAAGTTCATCGCCGCCCACACCACCCTCAACGTGCAGTTCAAGCGCGTCCCGGTCAGCCTGACGGAGGAGAAGGCCTTCGACCACGTGGTGCTGTACATGACCGGGCTGCGGGACTTCAAGTTCACGGACGGGGAGGTATCCGGCCTGCGGACGTACCTGGCCAGCGGCGGGGTGCTCGTCGCCGACGCCGCCGCCGGGCGGAAGGGCTTCGACGCCGCCTTCCGCCGCGAGATCCGGCGCGTCCTGCCCAAGGCCGCCCTCGGCACCGTCGGCCTGAGCAGCCCGCTGTACGCCGCCCCCTTCAAGATCGCCGCCGTCGACTACACCGACGCGGTCAAGGCCCTCGAGCCCGACCTCAACGCCCCCACCCTCGAGGGGATCGCCATCGACGGGTCGCTGGCGGTGATCTACTCCCGCTTCTCCCTCGGCAACGGGTGGGAGCAGATCCCCTACACCTACAGCCTCGGCTACGGCGACGCCGACGCCCTCCGCCTGGGCGTCAACATCCTCGCCTACGCCGTCACGCACTGACCGGGAGGCCGGATACCGGAGGGCCCTGAGACCGGGCAACGCGCTTCCTGCCCCACGGTGTTCCCGTCCCACGGCCCTGCGGTTATCATCTCCCCCATGACCAAGCGCGAGGTCGTCATGGATGTCCTCCAGTTCCGCCGCCCGGCGTACGTGCCGTGGTCGATCGGGCTGAACTCCGACTGCGCCGAGAGGCTCCGGCGCCACCTCGGCGTCGAGGACCTGTCGGGATTCCTGGACGATCACTTCGTGGGTCTCGGCTCGGAGGTTGGGCGGTTCGAGACCATCGACGAAGGCCACGACCGGGACATCTACGGCGTGGTGTGGGACCGGACCGTGGACAGGGACATCGGCACGCCGTGCGACTGGCCCATCAAGGAGCCCGGGGACCTGGACCGGTACGAATGGCCCGACGCCGAGGACGAGGCCTGGTACGCGGGCATGGGCGAGCAGCTCGCCGCCCACCCCGACCGCTTCAGCCGGTTCCCCGTGGGTTTCAGCCTGTACGAGCGGGCCTGGACCATGCGCGGGATGAGCAACCTGCTCATGGACATGGTCGAGCGCCCGGCGTTCGTCGAGGACTTCCTGGACGCCATCGTCGAGCACAACCTCATCCAGGTCCGCCACGCCCTCGCCCTCGACGTCGACTGCGTCCACTTCGGCGACGACTACGGCATGCAGACCGGGCTGATCATGGGCGTCGACCACTGGCGGCGGTTCTTCAAGCCCCGCCTCGCCCGGATGTTCGCCCCCGTCCGAAAGGCCGGCAAGTACGTCTCCCTGCACTCCTGCGGCAGGGTCCAGGAACTCTTCGACGACCTGGTCGAGATCGGGCTGAACCTCTTCAACCCCTTCCAGCCGGAGGTCATGGACGTGTTCGATCACCTGCGGCGCTACCGGGGCCGCCTGGCCTTCCACGGGGGGATGAGCATCCAGCAGACCCTCCCCTTCGGCAGCGTCGAGGAGGTCCGCGACATGGCCGGTCGGCTCATCGA
>CAZNSB010000342.1:0-5871 GCA_964575155.1 uncultured Planctomycetaceae bacterium
ACCAAGGACGCGCTCTACCACTGAGCTACAGCAGCATAAACAAAACGGCGGGACAATCGACGTAGAACGCCTCGCCGCGCTAACCGCAGGCACACCCCCCCCGCTGCCCTTGGGCGAACGAAACAGTATAGGAAAAATCCTTCCCCCGTCAAACAAATTTTTTTCCTAAAAAGGCCCGGGTTTTTCCGGCCCGCCCCCGCCCGCTCTCGCGTGCCGAAAGCCCCCGCCGCCCACAGCGGGCGATGGGGATCGAACCCACATGACCGGCTTGGAAGGCCGGGGCTCTGCCGTTGAGCTACGCCCGCACGCAGCCAGACCGCCAACCGCCCGAATTCTAGGCCGCCGGCCGAGCACACGCAAGGGCGCCCTTTCCGGAAATCCCCCCGAAGCCGAGACGGTCCTGCCGCCTCCGCCCCGCCGTCAGCGGCCGGGCACGAACTGGAAGGCGTACAGCTCCGCGCCCTTCATGTAGATCCTCATCCGTATGACGCGCCCGGCGAGGTCGGAGACGTCGCTCCGTCCCTTCCAGGTCACCGTGTGATTCACGTGGTCGACGTGGACCGGGTCGCAGTCGTTCCTCGAATACCCTTTCAGAACGTCGCCGCCGGCATCGAGCAGCTCCACCCCGGCGTAGTTCCTGCCGCCGGTGGTGTCCTTCCCGGAAGCATCGACGTTCAGCTTCAACGCCGCGCCCGCGAACGTCAGCGGTCTGGTCGTCAGGACGCCTTCCGTGCCGAAGCTGTCGATCGACGCGAACCCGTCCACGCGGAACCTGGCGATGCCGATGCAGGCCCTGCGCCGGCTGGTTCCGTGCCCGCCGTCCCACCCGCCGTAGTAGTACCACCATTCGTCGCCCTTGGGGCTGAGCACCGGGCGGTTCGCCACGCCGCAGATCATCCCCCAGTCCCATTGGCCCTTCCGCCCGCGCGGCAGCATGAATTCGCGGGTGGGGATTCGCCAGGGCTTGGAGAAGTCGCGCGAAAACAGCAGCCGGCCGTCCATCGGGCCGCCGTGGCAGCCCCAGTAGCCTTGGGTGTCCGTGATCCGGAACATCCACTGCATGCCCAGGTACACGCCGTGATAGGCGTGGAGGGAGATGCCGTAGGTGTTGAGCATGGCGCAGCCTTCGCCGTCCATGTACAGGGCCTTGTCCAGCTCGTCGAAGTCGCCGAGCATGTCGGCCCTTGGCGTCCACTTCAGGCCGTCCTTGCTGGTCGCCATGAACCAGCGGCGGAAGTTCACCTTGGGGTGCCTGCCGAGCACGGGATGGCGGTACCGCGGGGAATGCCCCTGCTTCACGGCCAGGACGTACATCCCTCGGGTCTCGTCGTACGCGACGTTGGCCATGTCGTACATGCCGCCCAGAGCCGGCACCGCGACGGGCTTTCCCCAGTGGAGGCCGTCGGCGGAATACCGCCAGGCATACGCGTTCACGTTGCGGTCGTAGGTGAACAACTGGTATCGCTTCTTGGCATCCGGGGGCTCGTCGAGCTTCAGGACGTTCTCCGCCGAGCAGTTGCGGATCAGGATGTTGTTGGCGCCGCTGCCCTTGTACTTGACGATGCCGAGATCGAGGGGCTTGTTCCAGCGAACCCCGTCGGTCGAGGTCGCGTACAGAGTCGAATGCTGCCCCTTCATGTCCTTCGTCGCCGAGGTGTACCACATCCGGTACGCCTTCTCCTGCTCGTCCCAGAGGACGTCGCCGAAGAGGTACACGCTCGGCCAGTCGGCGGTGCCCACGCCTTCCCAGGGGTGCTCGGGCACGATGACGGGCGGCCCGTGCTTTCGAGCGGGATGGAAGCTCCGCTTCAGGCTGCTCAGGGAGGCAATCACGTGATCGTCGATGAGCAACTGCCGCCGCGAGCCGACGTCCCGAACCGGACCGCTTGCCTCTTGCGCCATGGCAGCACCTCCCATAAGGGAAAGCGTGGTCGCCAGTGCGACCGCCAGATCAAGGACACGGGCTGGATGGCCTTCTGCGCCCACTTCGGTCCTGCTCCTCTCCGGGCGCCGTCGGCGCCGGCCAGTCCCCCACAGGCGGCGCTCCGGCGTCGGCACCTCTCTGCCCGCCCGGGCCAACGAGACGGCAGGCAGGCTACCCGGAAGTGCCCGCGCCTGCAAAAGGCAAGTTTCAGGCCGCGACATCGCCGGCCAAGACCGGCCCGCGGGGAAGGTTCTCGCTGGCCCCCGCATCCCGCGCGGACACGCCGTGGTCAAGGTGGACACCCCGCGCCCTTTCCGCGCGGGAAACGACGCCGAAAGCCGGGGATTACCGGCCAGAATGGCCGCCGGGCCCGTGGCACCCGGTTTGCTGAGCCTGGGGCGGTACGGACATGCCCTCAGCGCGCCGGCACAACCCGGTCCGCTCGCCCGCCGCCGGCCCGACGGCCTTCACGCTGGTCGAGCTGCTGGTGGTCC
Organism: uncultured Planctomycetaceae bacterium; assembly: GCA_964575155.1. GTDB lineage: Bacteria > Planctomycetota > Phycisphaerae > SM23-33 > SM23-33 > CAZNSB01. Next base: position 2,419 of record CAZNSB010000342.1, read on the forward strand.
TGGCCATCCTCGGGCTGCTGGTGACGATCCTCATGCCCTCCCTGGCGAGGGCAAAGGACCTCAGCCGGCAGGCCGTCTGCCTCACACGAGTCGGCGGGCAGATGCGCGCCATCACCCTGTTCGCCGCCGAGCGCGACGGGGCCATGCCCGTCGGCCCGGACGGGTACAACGAGATGGCCACCAACCAGATCTGGATCGGGCAGCCTCCCTTCGGCCCGGAGGGGGACTATCCTGGCCTTCACTACAACGCGCACGGCTCGCTGCTGGAGACGGCGCTGCTCCAGCCGAAGGCCATGTTCTGCCCCGACGACGACTCCGCCGACCCGGTGGAGGAGCTGGCGAAGATCCGCGCCCGGATCGCCGAGGACGTGTACTGCTCCTATCTCTACCGCCAGCTCGACGCACAGGCCGCCGCCACGCCCTCCGACCGCCTCGACAGCCTCGGCGTCAACCACGACGGCCTGCCCGTCCGCGCCCTGGTCATGGACATGAACAGCCTGATGGTCTTCCCCCCCGAGTACAACATCCCCATCCGCACCAACCACCGCGCCGAGAAGGTCACCATCGGCTTCGCCGCCGGGCACGCCGGGAAGTTCGACAACCCCGACCACGAGCTCACCCTCCGCAACGGCGACCAGGGGCGTCTGTACGGCCCGCCGCCGACCCGGCTGGACGAGATCTTCGCCCGCGCCGACACCCTCAGCCCGTAGCCGGAACCCTCACCTCAGCCGGTACGCGTGGACGACCGGGTAGCTTTCCCTCCCGTGGGGGTAGGCCCAGGTCACGCACAGGTACAGCAGGCGGCTCTTCGCGTCGTAGCAGGCGCCGGTGACCGAATGCCCCAGCGGGTAAGCCACCTTCGCCATGGAGGCCGGGGCAATCTGCGTGGGCTTCCTGTCGCCCCTGGCCGCCTCGCCGAGGTCTTTCGGGTCGTAGAAATACCAGTACTGCGATGTCCCCGCATGGGTGATGGAACCGAAGTCATACCCCAGCCGACCGGTCCCGAGGCAGACGAACGCGACGTACGCGTGCCCCGCCGGCGCGTCGATGAACGCGCCGGCCCGGCAGAAGTCATCGAACGTCCAGCTTCCCCTGGCCGGGCTTTTCGGCCGGTCGTGCCAATACCCGCAGTTGGCGCTGAAGTAGTCGCCGTCGCGCGGGGCGGGCGAGGCGGCGGTGTGGTAGAGCATCTCGGTGACGGGCACGGTGGTTTTCCTGGGATCCGGCCGGGGTATGGCGCCGAGCGCCGGCCCCCGGCTGGCCGATCCACAGATGCTGTAGTACCCGCCGAAGCCCACCGCCAGCGTCTTGCCGCCGGTGTACTTCTCGGCGAAGGCCTTCGGCAGCTCGATCACGCCGCCCCAGTAGGACTTGTACAGCCTGCTCGGTGCCGAGACGTACCACGGGCCGGTGTAGCTCATCTCGCCGTCCGCGGGCAGCTTCGTCGCCCCCAGCACCGGCGGGGCCTTGCCTGTCTTGTAGCCGTGGTACCAGGTCCAATGCAGCATCCGCTGGCCGTCGTCCCACACGAAGCCGCCGTTGGGGCCGATCGCCTGCTCGCCGGGCTTGGGGATCCTCAGCCGGCCCCAGACCTTCGCCACCCGGGCCGTCTTCAGGGCGGCCGGCCGGCCGGCCTCGATCTTCACCAGCTCGGGGATCTCGATCTCGAAGAGGGCCCCCGTGGGATGCGTGTAGTTCATGAACAGCCGGTCCGCCCCGCCCGGCATCCTCCGCAGCGCCACGCCGCTCGCGGAGAACGCCCCGCGGGTCTTCCCCACGGTCTTCGGCGGCTTGAACGACCCGACGTACTCGAAGTCATCGAACCTCAGCACGTCCTTGCCCTCGGACCTTCGCCGCGGCGCGGCGGCCGTGGTGGCGGCCTCGGGGGGGCGCGGGGCGACCTCGATGGTCTTCGCCGGCGTCGTCTCGCCAAACCACGTCTTGCCGTCCTTGCAGACCTGCCACTGAAATCCCCGCTTGCCGGGCCCGGCCGGGGCCCGCAGACGAGACCGGAAGGTGTATTCCGCCCCCGACCCGACCGACGTGCCCTGGGCAACCAGGATGTAATTCGTCCCCCAGGTGACGTTGTTCGGCGGGTTGATCGACCGCAGGCGGAGGGGCCAACTGCCCCAGGGCTTCGACCCCGTGTTCCGCATCGTGATGGCGACGGAAAAGACCTCGTGGCCCGTGACCTTCTCCGGGATCTTCATGCCCACGAACGCGGCGTCGTAGTCCGGCCTGCCCTGTGCCTTTGCGGCGTCCGCTCCGTTGGCGGCCCGGGCGCCCCCGGCCGCAGCCCCGACCGTCACCGCCAGGACCAGCCCCATCAAAATGCCGCGGCGTAACATCTCAGAATCTCCTGCCAACTCCGGTCGAGCCCATGCTGCCAGCAGGGGTATCGAACCATCGTCATTGAACACGAATCGCAGCGCCCTGTCCGTCGAAAAAACCGCGCGCCGTTCGGCCCGGGACCGCCCCGGCCGACCTCCGACGCCCGGCGCTGCCGCGGTCATTTCTTCCGCGCCGGGCCCGCCCACGCCTCCCGATGCCGGGGCGGACAGGTCCGCTACGCTCCGCCAGTTCCTGGCGCTTTTTCCCTTTCTTTCTTCTGAGCGGTGGGGCGATCCGGCCCCGGGACCTGGCACGGCCCACTTCCCGGGGACGAGGCCATCACAGGATTCAGGCTGCGCTGCTGCTGTCCGGAGACGGCTGCGAAGTGTCTGTGGGCTCGGGGTTCTTGCTGGCCAGCTTACGTTGCTTCTTCTCTTCCCTCTTCTTCTTCCTCGCTAACTCTTTCCGACGCTTCTCGTAGTTGTAGTTGGATCTTGCCAACCTGTCTCCCTTCCAGATGGTGCTTGTGATCGTGACGCAAGCCGGGATGCCTTGCACAGGCTTCGGCCCGCGACCGTCGCGCTGGGCTTCCCCGGGATTTCCCAGACAGCCTGCCGGCCACGACCATCGTGGCCCTTTTCGATGATTCTATCCTGTCTCCATCGCCTGTCAACGGGGAATAGCCACCAGCCACTGGCCACCAGGGACGAGGCATGAGGCAGTAGACAGTAGGCAATAGGTACGAGGCACGGCCCGAAGGGTTCTCTTCGAGCCTGAGCCTCCCTTCGGGTCTGAGCCTCAGGGTCGAAGACAGGGTCGAAGACAGAGCCGAAAGCAGACCCGAAGGGAGCTCACGCCCGAAGCCCGCTGCGTCACGCTTGTCAGGCCGGCTTGTCCGGCGAAGCCTTGGCGGAGTCGGAAGCCTGCGGCGAAGGCTGATGGTGCGGATACCCCGGCGCCGCCACTCGTGCAAGCCGTGCCCTCACCACATCAATACCCCAGAACGGCCCGAATGTCAACCGTTGTCTGTCCCCAATGGCATTAAGATAAGCGAATCGCGGTGGCGTTTCGGGAGCCCGAAGGGCTCGGATTCATCAGCCCCGGGCAACGCCCGGGGAAGGC
>CAZNSB010000343.1:0-5058 GCA_964575155.1 uncultured Planctomycetaceae bacterium
AAACAACAACCGGGCCTCGCAATCACCGCCCAAACTGTTGAAGATGGGTCAAAGGCAGACTCGCGGGGGTCCGCGAGTCTGCCTTTGAGCGTGCCGGCCTACGAAGGTGCACGGTCAAGTCCCGAGAAGCCGGGACTTGACCGTGGCACTCGACTGTGGGCGTCTCCCGCTGCCACAATCTGTTGGTGGACCCCGCCCGCCATCGCCCCACCTTATCGCTTGCCGCGCTCGCGGCCATGCGCATAATTGTCCGCCTGTCGCCTTTCCCCAAGCGACCGCGCAGCCGGGAAGGAGAGCGGATTCATGCAGCATCCCAAGGTGGTGGTGATCGGGGCGGGGAGCCTGTTCTTCGGCCGGCAGGCCATCTGGCAGATGGTCCATTCGGAGCATCTTCGAGAGGGCACGCTGGGGCTGGTGGACACCGACGCCGAGCGGCTGGAGAAGATGGCCTCGCTGGCGCGGCTGGTGATCGACCACGCCGGCGTCCCGCTGGCGCTGGAGGCCTCGACCGAGCGCAGGGACGTCCTGACCGGCTCGGACTTCGTGGTGCTGAGCTTCGCCGACCGGGGGGTGCTGTTCCGCGGGGTCGACTGCGACGTGTCGGCCAGGCACGGCGTCCGCATGTGCTCGGGCGACACCGTCGGCCCGGGGGGGATCTTCCGGGCCATGCGCGAGCTGCCGGTCATCCTCCAGGTCGCCGCCGACGTCGAGAGCCTCTGCCCCGAGGCGTGGGTGATCAACTACATCAACCCGACGGCGGTCAACGGCCTGGCCCTGCGACGGTACGCGCCCAGGCTCAAGAGCTTCGCCCTCTGCGACGGGCTGCACATGCCGCACGTCAAGCGCCGCTACGCCGTCCGCGCCGGCATCATCGAAACCGACCGGGACTACACCCCCCAGGTCGCCGAGGGGTTCGACTTCCGAGTCGCGGGCGTGAACCACTTCACCTGGCTGATCCGGGCCGAGTACCGGGGCCGAGACGTCACGCCCGACATCGCCGAGGCCATCCGCCGCGACGCCGCCACCGAGACCGACGGCGGCGACACCGGCGCAAAGGCCGCCTTCAACAACACCATCGGCCACGCCCTGTATCAGGTCTTCGGCGTGGTCCCCATGTGCGTGGCCCACACCAAGGAGTACCTGCGCTACTGGCAGGGGCACGGGGCGGCGGGCGGGGCGATCCCGCCGTTGAGCATCTGGCAGACCGCCCCGCGGTATGAGCGCCACGCGGAGATGTGGCGGCAGGTGGACGGCTTCCTGGGCGGGCAGACCCCCATCGCCGACTACACGAGCAGCTTCGGCCCCGACCACGCCACCGACGTCATCGAGAGCATGTGGGCCGGGCTGGGAAAGGAGTTCTACGTCAACACCTTCAACGCCGGCGCCGTGACCAACATGAGCGACGACGACTTCCTGGAGCTGCCCTGCGACGTGGACCTCTCCGGCCCGCGGCCCCGGGCCGTGGGCCGGATGCCCCGAGGCCTGCGCGGGCTCATGGCGCAGGTGCTCGACGCCCACGAGCTGACGGCCGAGGCCGTCGTCACCGGCCGACGCGACCTCCTCCGCCGGGCCATGCTCACCGACCCCCTCGTCAACTCCATCCCCGACGCCGACGCCGTCATCGAAGACCTGCTCCAGGCCGAACGCGACGCCCTCCCCCCGGCGTGGTTCGACTGATCCCCGGATCGCGTGCCACGCCCAACGGCGGGCCAACGTCGTCTGTTGGCCCGCTGTTGACCGAGAGCCTGGCGACTCACATCTCAGCTTCCGCGCACAAGAGCAGCCCGCACCCCGCGGGGGGCGGGATGCGGGCCGTCGGTCTGCGTATCGGGCACTACCGCCTTCGACGGCGGATCACGGCGATGCCGCCGAGGGCGAGAATCGCCAGCGTGGCCGGCCTGCCCCGCCGTAGCGCAGGCGATTCCGCCAATCCCTATCGCCTCTTCCGCCGGATCAGCGTCAGGCCTCCCAGCAAGAGCAACGCCGCGGAGGCGGGCTCGGGAACGAGCGTTATCGATCCCGGCCCTGAGTCGAGCCCCAGGTCGTGAACGCCGGGCACCGGCGGCAGCGTGCCGGCTGCAATCTGGTCCAGCACGTCCCTGGCGACGTCGCCGGCGCCGTCCGGAAGCTCCGGCGGGAACAGGTCGCCCGGACCCGTGTCCGGCGGGTTGACGACACTGGGCAGCGGGGGCACGATCCCGGCTCCCAACTGCCCCAGCACGTCCTCGGCGACCTCGCCGGCGGCGTCCGGGAGCCCCGGGAACTGCCCCGCGCCGAGGGCCAGCTCGTGCACTCCGACCACGCCGGGCACCGGGGGCAGCGTGCCGGCCGCAATCTGGTCCAGCACGTCCTTGGCGATGTCGCCGGCGACGTCCGGAAGCCCCGGGAACTGCCCCGCGCCGAGGGCCAACTCGTGCACTCCGGCCACGCCGGGCACCGGGGGCAGCGTGCCGGCCGCAATCTGGTCCAGCACGTCCTTGGCGATGTCGCTGGCGGCGTCCGGAAGCTCCGGCGGGAACAGGTCGCCCGGACCCGTGTCCGGCGGGTCGACGACGATGGGCACCGGGGGCACGATCCCGGCCCCCAACTGCTCCAGCACGTCCACGGCGACCTCGCCGGCGGCGTCCGGGAGTTCCGGCGGGAACAGGTCGCCCGGCCCGGCCAGGCAGACTGAACCCGCCACGAGCACGGCAGACAGGATACACCCTACAGACAGTGCGATTCTCTTCGACATCTGGTGGCCTCCGATTCGGTTAAGCTACTTGCCAACACTCCGTTCCGGAAATGCAGCCGCCCCTATCCGTAGATGCGTATTATAGCATGCCCTTGGCGCGTGTCAAGTGGTTTTTTCCTGACCTGTCCCCCGTTCTTGGCGCCGGCGTACTGGGGGCGTCGCGTGGGGTCCGGCAGTATCCCCGGCGGCCCCAGGCGACGGGGCATGGATGGACCTCCCCGAAGAACGTGCTGTCGAGCCCAAAGGCAGGCCGCTGCCGGCCAACGTCCTGAATGAGCCGGTTGAGATGGCGCGCCGGAGGCGCGGAATTTCAAGTCGAGTTCAATTCGGTTGTTGGATGCTCCTTCCTACCCGACGATCAACAGGGCCACGTAGGGGACGACATTGAAGAGCAGAAAGAGGATTTTGAACAACCCTAAGAACGAGTAGATCACCACGTTGAAGGTTTCTCGGGGCATGGGAAACCATTTGCTGTGCATCCTGTACACCCAATCAACGCCAAACACACAGATCAGGAATGTAAGGATCAACAACCCGCCATTCACGATCGTGCACCACATGAGGAATCTGGTCAGCGTCTCAGTATCCATGACGTTTCTCTCCTATCTCTCTGCATCCAACAGTGAATATACAGACTGCATAAGACCCTACGCGAAGGCCATCTGCTGCATAAGACCCCGCGCGGAGGACTCTGAACATCGGCCTGAGGTCCTGTACCTCAGGCCTTTCAATTATAGCAACTCGCCCGGTCGGGCTCTTATCTTATACAGACTGTTTAAGACCCCGCCATCGCGCATAAGGCGTCGGCCGGGCGCTTGACGCTCCTGGCTGCTGGTGGTCGGCCACCCCATCTCGAGCGGCTCCGGGACTACCCCGGGGCCAGGCATGATGGTAAGACAAGACAGCGATGGAAGGTACTCCCGAGGCCGCACGGGGCCGAGGCCCTTTGCGGCCTCTGTCCTGCGCCGGCCGGGGACGCCAAGCGCAATACACCGCGTTTGGGGACCCGCCAGGGCACCGTCAACGTTCAAATTGCGGGTGCCACGGCTGCGTTGTGTGCAGCCGTGCTGGGCCAGGGAAGAGCGCGGCTGCAAGAGCCGCAGCCGTGGCACCTGCCGATTCAGATTTGACGCATCACCAGGGCCCGGCGTGGCCCGGAGCCTGCTGCGGCGGCAGATGGAAGCCGCGGCCCTCCGCGTGGGCGAGGGGGAGACGGTCCACCTCGTGCGGTAAGCGCGCTGGCTCGTGGGGGAGTATCTCCGGACGGGGCGCCCTGCCGCAGGCGGACTCACCGGCCCCATCTTGCCGCCTTCAGCAGATTCTGGGCAGGTCTTCGCCGTAGGGCATCTGGAGGATTCGGCGGCCGCCGGCGCGGGTGAGCAGCTCCACCAGCGGCACCTCGGCGACCTCGCCGACGGCGCCGATGACGGCGGCGGAACTGGCGATGTCGAAGGCGCGGAGGATCTCGACGGCCTGGTCGGCGGCGTCGGGTGAGACCACGGCCACCAGCTTGCCTTCGTTGGCGGCGGTGAGCAGGTCCAGCCCCAGCATCTCCGCGGCTGCGGCCGCGGCCGGGTCGGTGGGGATCGCCCGCTGGTCGATCTCGACGTTCCGCCCGGCGGCGGCGGAAAGGTCGGCCAGCAGGCCGGCGAGCCCGCCGCGGGTCGGGTCGCGCATCCAGTGCAGCTTCGGCCCGAGGCCCTCGATGAGCGCGGCGGTCAGCTCGTGGATGGCGGCGCAGTCGCTTTGGAGCCCGGCGGCGACGGAGAGCCCCTCCCGGCAGCACATCACGGCCATGCCGTGGGAGCCCGGCGGGCCGGAGAGGACCACCGCGTCGCCCGCGGCGACGCGGGCGAAGCCCAGCTCGGCGGCGGGCAGGAGCGTCCCGACGCCGGCGGTGTTGACGGTCATGCCGGGGTCGCCCCGGCGCTCGATGACCTTGGTGTCGCCGGTGACGACGGCGACGCCGGCGTCGCGGGCGGCGGCACCGGCCGAGGCCAGCACCCGCCGCAGCAGCGCGATCGGGAGCCCCTCCTCCAGGACCAGTGCGAGGCTGAGGGCGACGGGCATGGCGCCGCAGACCGCCAGGTCGTTGACGGTCCCGCAGACGGCGAGCTTTCCGATGTCGGCGCCGCCGAACTCCAGGGGCTCGACGACGTAGCTGTCGGTGGTGAAGACGACGCGCCCGGGCGGCAGGTCCAGCTCGGCGGCGTCGGTGAGGGCGGCGCGGTCCTGCCCGCCGACGGCCGGGAGGATGACCTCGGCGATCAGCTCGGCGGTCAGCCGACCGCCCCCGCCGTGGGCCAGCAGGATGTGGTCGGGCC
>CAZNSB010000343.1:5068-5840 GCA_964575155.1 uncultured Planctomycetaceae bacterium
GGTCGAGAGCCGCGCATCGGCGCTGAAGATCGCCCGCGCGGTCAAGCGCGCCGGCCCCACCGGTTGAGCGTCGCCTTCCGCTTGGCGCAGCCGCACGGCCGCCCGGTCAGGTGACGGTGAACGGCTTTGTAGATTGGGCCGACGCGCGTTTTGTCGAGCACCCATTCCACCGCGTCACCGAGTCCCGGACGCGGCTGCCAACCCCACGGAAGGCCATAGGGACACTCCCAGTCGCCGGACGGCAGGTCGAAGCGCTTCTCGGCGTCGAGGGCGGCGAATTCGTCCCGGACGGCCAGGCCGCTGGAGGGGATCAGCCCCAGCCCGCGCCAGCGGGAGTCGGCGGGGGTGAAGACGCGGTCGATGATGCGGCGGGCGACGGGGTTGCCGTCGGGCGCCGCCGGCGGGTAGACGCTCTCGGCGGCGGGGGCGGCGTCGGCGAGCTGGCCGACGATCCTCTCGATGCCGCAGAGGATCTGCTCGTCCTCGAACCCGGCGACGACGCAGGGGACGCGGTACTCGGCGGCGACCGGCGCGAAGGCCCGCCAGCCGATAATCACGCTGACGTGCCCGGGGCAGAGGAAGCCGTGGATGCGGACGTCCGGCTGGTTCAGCAGGGCGTGCATGGCGGGCAGCAGGAGCTTGTGGTCGCTGAAGACGGAGAAGTTGCCGAGGCCCTCCCGGCGGGCCTGGTCGATGGCCATGGCCGCCCCGGGGGTGGTGGTCTCGAAGCCGATGCCGAGGAAGACCACCTGGCGGTCGGGGCTGCGGCGGG
>CAZNSB010000344.1:0-5798 GCA_964575155.1 uncultured Planctomycetaceae bacterium
CCGGGGAGGTCATCAACGTCGACGGCGGGTTCCACCTGCGGGTGCTGTGATTCCGCCCCGGCGGGAAATCGACATGCGGGCGACCACAATCGACATCGCCGGCTGGGCGATCCCGGCCTTCTCGGCCAACACCATCATCGTCGGGGCCGGCGCCGCCGGCATGAACGCCGCCGTCCACCTGGTGCAATGCTGGGCCGACGCCCGCGTGCCCGACCCCGCCGCCCGCCTCGCCGTCGTCACCCGCGGGGTGGGGCTCGGCGCGTCGCGGATGAGCGGGTCGGACAAGCAGACGTACTACAAGATGGGCACCGGCCCGCGGACGCCGGACACCGCCGTGGAGTTCGCCCGGACGCTCACCGCCGCCGGCGCCTGCCACGGCGACACCGCGCTGGTCGAGGGCCTCTGCTCGCTTCGCGAGTTCCACCACCTCGTCGCCGCCGGCGTGCCCTTTCCCCAGGACCCCTGGGGGGCGTTCCCCGGCTACAAGACGGACAACGACCCGGCCGAGCGCGCCACCTCCGCCGGGCCGAGAACCTCCCGCTTCATGAGCCAATGCCTCCAGAGCCAGCTCGCCGGGCACGGCGTGAAGATCTTCGACGGCTTCGAGGCGGTGGAGTTCATCTGCGCCGGCGGGCGGATCGTGGGGCTGATCTGCCTGGAGCGGTCTCGGCTGGAAGGGCCTCGCCGGGGGCTGACGGTGTTCCTCGCCGAGAACTGGATCCTCGCCGCCGGCGGGCCGGGCACGCTGTACGCAGCCACGGTGTACCCGCCCGGTCAGATCGGGCTGCACGGCCCGGCGCTGCGGGCGGGGCTGGCGGCGGCCAACCTCAGCGAGTGGCAGTACGGGCTGGGCAGCACGAAGTTCCGGTGGAACGTCTCCGGCACGTACATGCAGGCGGTGCCTCGGATCTTCTCCACCGACGCCGGCGGCGGCGGCGAGCGCGAGTTCCTGACCGATTACTTCGACTCGATGGCCGAAATGGCGGGGAACATCTTCCTGAAGGGCTACCAGTGGCCTTTCGACGCCGCCCGCATCGCCGGCCACCAGTCGTCGCTGATCGACATGGCCGCCCACCAGGAGACGGCGGTCTCCGGCCGGCGGGTGTGGATGGACTTTTGCCGCAACCCCGTCGGCCGGCCGGGCTGGGCGGAGTTCCGCATCGACGACCTCCCGCCCGAGGCCCGAAGCTACCTCAAAAAGGCCGGGGCCGCGCAGTCCCTGCCCATCCAGCGGCTGGGGCACATGAACCCCCCGGCCGTCGAGATCTATGCCGAGAACGGCATCGACCTGACCGGCGAGCCGGTGGAGATCGCCCTCTGCGCCCAGCACCACAACGGGGGGTTCGCCGTGAACACGTGGTGGGAGTCGAACGTCCGGCACACGTTCGTGATCGGGGAGATGGCCGGCACGCACGGGGTCAAGCGCCCGGGCGGGTCGGCCCTCAACGCCGGTCAGGTCGGCGGGCTCCGGGCCGCCGAGTTCATCGCCCACGCCTGCTCCCCCGACCCGCCCCTCGCCCGGGCCCATGACGAGCAGGTCCACCGAGCCCTGCGGTCCGTCCTCGACGACATCGAGAGGTGGAGCACCTCCTCCGCCGCCGTCACGCCCGGCGAGGCGCTGGCCGAGATGCGCGCCCGCATGACCCGCTGCGGGGCCCACCTCCGCAGCCGACGGACTATCGGCGCCGCCCTCCGCGAAGCCACCGACCAGTACCGGCGGATCGGCCGGGAGGGGCTGAAGCTGGAATCGCCCGCCGATCTCGTCCAGGCCGTTCACGCCGAACAGCAGTGTCTCACGCACGCGGCCGTGCTCTTCGCCATCAACGAGATGCTCGCCCGCGGCGCCGGCAGCCGGGGAAGCCACTGCGTCCTCGACGACGCCGGCCAGCCGATGCACCCCGGGCTGATCGATCCGGCGACCGCGCGGTGCTACCGCTTCGCGGGCGAGAACGAATCCCTCCGCGACCACATCCTCACGGTGCGTTTCAACGCCGACCGCGAGGAGCTTTTCGAAGGCGCCGACGAGAGCCCCCGCCCCATCCCCCACCGCGACGTCGCCTTCGAGGCCGCCTGGGCCGCGTTCCGCAACGGGGAGATCTACGAACCCTGAGTATTGACGTAGGTATGTATATATTTAGCCCCCGGTCGAAGACCGGGGGCGGACACAGGGAAGCGCCTTGACGCGGTTGACCCGAGACGGCGCCTTGACGCGATTGACCCGAGACGGCGCCTTGACCCGCCCGGGGAGAGCCCCCGGTCTTCGACCGGGGGCGGACACAGGGAAGCGCCTTGACGCGGTTGACCCGAGACGGCGCCTTGACCCGATTGACCCGAGACGGCACCTTGACTCGCCCGGGGAGGGCCCCCGGTCTGCGACCGGGGGCAAAATAGGACGGTGGGCTTTTCGGACCCTTACAGGGGACACTGCGCATGCCGCGGACCTTGGGCATGATGCTCACGTGGACGACCTACGGCTCCTGGCTGCGTGGTGATGCCCGGCGGTGGATCGCCGACGGTGTGGTCTATCCGCCGGACCCGCACCTGGAGTCCGCCGACCGGATGCGGCTGCGATACCCGCCTTTCCTTCTGCGGGCGGGACAGCGGCACCACGCCGGCGAGATCGCGGGCGGGGCGATCGGCGATTTGGGCGGGTCGGTCTACGCGCTCGCCGTCGGCAGTTGGCACCTGCATGGGGTGACGTCGTACGTCCACGTCCCCCTGCCGGAGATCGTCAAGGCGATCAAGGACAAGGTCCGCCGCGGGTTGGGCTACGACCGCCCCATCTGGACGGCGGGTTACGACAAGAGATTCTGTTTCGACCGGGCCTCGCTTCTGGCCCGCATCCGTTACGTTCAGAAGCACAATGTCGAGGACGGCCTGGGCCCCGATCCATGGGATTTCATTGTCAAGCCGCCTTGAGGCCACGCGTAACGTGTGTTCCCATAATATTTTGCCCCCGGTCGAAGACCGGGGGCAGACACAGGGAAGCCCCTTGACGCGATTGCCCCGAGACGGCGCCTTGACTCGCCCCGGGAGAGCCCCCGGTCTGCGACCGGGGGCAAAATAGGAGAAGCGCTTAACGGTCTTCGACCGGGGGCAGACACAGGGAAGCGCCTTGACGCGATTGCCCCGAGACGGCGCCTTGACTCGCCCCGGGAGCGCCCCCGGTCTTCGACCGGGGGCAAAATATTCCCGGTGCGGTCAGTCGTTCGCCCAGGGCTGTCGAACGGCCTTGCGCTTCTGTCCGCTTTCCAGGGCGTCGTCGATCATGATGTCGAGGTACCGGTCCTGCGCGGCGTCGGCGAGGCTGTAGACGTCCGGGCCGCCGCGGGCGTGCTGGGCCATGCCCGCCAGGGAAGTGGCCACCGCGATCTCGTCGTCGGCCAGGCGCGCCGGCGCGAAGGGGTTCTCGTACACCCACTCGCTTCCGGCCAGGACGCCCTGGTGACAGTAGCCTTCCAGGTTGCCGCCGTGCCCGGCGTCCCGCCGGGTCAGCTCCACCTCGATCGGCGTGCGGAAGTCGGCGAGGTAGCGGAGGCGGGTATTGTTGATCTCCCCGCGCTCGCCGCGGACGAGCACGCGCGGCGAGCGAACCCAGGAGAAGTACTGATCGCCGGTGAAGTCGTAGACGCCCAGCTTGTCGCCGAAATCCAGGCGGGCAATGGTCTGGACGGAATCCGTGAGCTTCTCCCCGCCCGGCGGGCCGGAGCGGCCCGGGCCCGCGACGATCGGCGAGGTGAACCGAAACGCGGAGATCGCAACCTCGGCAAAGCCCGCACCCAGCAGGTGGCGGATCAGGCTGACGCCGTGGTAGCCGTGGGCGGCCGAGACCTGCGCCTGGGTGACCGTCCCCAGCTTCCCGCTGCGGACCACGGCCAGCCGGGCGGCGTGCATCGGCTGGAAGACGTACTGCTCGGCCACCTGGATCTTCGCCCCGCGCCGCACCAGCTTGTGCAGGCGGAGAAGCTCCTCGATCCCGGCGGCCGGCGGGGTCTCCGCCAGGGCCGGCACGCCGCGATCGGCGAGCTCGGCCAGCATCCCCCCGGAGACCTCCCACGGCACGGAGACGACCACGAAGAGCGGATCGGCCGCCTTCAGCAGCTCATCCAGGGTCCGAAAGGTCTTCACGCCGAACTTCTCCTCCAGGGCGCGCCCCTTGTCGGCGTTGCGGACGAACATGCCGCCGACGGAGAAGCGTTCCGGCAGGGCCGCCGCCACCCGCAGGAAGAACTCCGTCCGCCAGCCCCCGCCGATGATCCCGAAGACAGTCTTGCTCATGGATATATCCTCACAGTTTGCGCCCGTCCCGGCCGCCGCCGGCGCCCGCATACGGCCGGCCGGGGTCCCACTGCGGCTCCGGCGGCGGGCGGAACTCATCCACCGGGAAGGTCACCTTGCAGCGGTGCCGGCTGGACAGGTAGGCCCCCTCGCACAACTCCAGGGCCTTCAAGGACGTCTCGGCGACGGAATAGTCCCGCTCGCCGCTGTCGATCATTGCGGCCAGCTCCTCCAGGTGCCGCTGATGGCCGGTGACGGGGAACTCTTCCGGCACGATCAGCTCGCCGCGGGGGCGCTCGGCGTCCACCAGCAGGTAGCCGTTCTCCCATCCCCAGAACTCGATCACCCCGGCGGTGCCGACGATGCGGAAGAGGGTGTTTTTCCCCCGCCGGCTGATGGGCACGTCGTCGCCCGTGTTCATGACGACGCGGACGCCGGAGACGGTCCGGGCGTAGGTGACGGCCGTGGTCTCCACCTGCATGCCGTCGCGGAAGGTCCGCGTGGACGCCTCGCAGATCGCCATCACGTGATCGAGGCGCTCGCCGCCGGTGAGGTTCACGAAGAAGTGCAGCCAGTGGATGCCGGCGTTGATGATGTCCCACCGGGTGCACTGGATCTCCACCAGCTTCAGCTCGCCGATCTCGCCGGCCCGGACGCGGTCTATGACCTCCAGCGGCGTCCTCTTGGCGAGCAGCCCGTGCGGAACGGCCAGGGGCAGCCCGGCGGCCCGGACGGCGTGGAGGATCCGCCTGCCCGACGCGGCGGTGTGCCCGAGGGGCTTCTCCACCAGCAGGCCCTTGGGGGGAAGCTTCAGGGCGTCCAGCGCGACCTGCTCATGCGAGGGCGCCCAGGTGCTGACGCAGACCACGTCCGTGGGGCAGGACCGGAGCATCTCCTCGTGCCCGGTGAAGGTCCTGATTGGCGGATACGCCTTCCGCAGTTGGGAGCACACGTCGGGGTTGATGTCCGCGGCCGCCAGAAGCTCGAACCGGTCGGACCGGACGAGGGCGTCCATGCTCAGTTTTCCGCCGCCGCCTCCGCCGACGACGCTTGCGGCAAGTCGCTTACTCATGGGCCTGTTCCTCCGGCTTTCAGATCGCCCTGCCCGGGGCCGTTCTGGTATCCTGGCGGCCAGCCGTTAGATACACAGGCCGAGGCCGGAAGGCAAAAGGGATTTCATGTTTGCGCCCGCAGTGGAAGCGGCGGGGCTGGCCTTCGGGCTGGGCGCAGACGCCATGAGCGTGTGCATGGCCGTCGGCGTGCGCTGGCACGGGCCCAGGCAGAAGTTCCGCCTGGCCTGGCACATGGGGCTGTTCCAGTTCGCGATGCCCGTGCTGGGGCACTTGGCAGGGCGGCAGTTCGCGGGCGTGCTGAGCACGGCCGGCAGGTACGTGGCGGCGGGGCTGGTCTGTGCCATCGGCGCGAAGATGCTGGTCGAGGCGCTCCGCTCGCGCTCGGGCGCCGTCGCGGCCCACACCGCCGGCGCCGAGGGCGCGCGGCGCGACCCGACGCGGGGCTGG
>CAZNSB010000345.1:0-5788 GCA_964575155.1 uncultured Planctomycetaceae bacterium
TGGGGCCGGCGCGACCGGGAGCCGGCGAGGTGCCCGGCGTTGCGGGCGCCGCCGGGATGCCGGCAAGGGCTGCCATCGGCGAAGGGGGTGACGAGCGCGCGGAGCAACGGCACACAGAGCTCGTGAATGAGGTCCGTCGCGTCGGCGATGCCATGGAACGAGTCGAATCGACTGGCGCGACGAACGCGATGCCCGAGGTGCCCCAAAGGTGACTGCCGCGACCGCCACCACAACGCCAACGGACCTACTCAAATCGGTCTTGGATCGGCTGACCGAACGGACGGGCCATCGCCCCCAACGGACGGCCGGGGGCTGGCAGGCGCGGTGCCCAGCCCATAAGGACACGAATCCGAGCCTGAGCGTGTCGGCAGGCAAGAAAGGGGTCGTGTTCCGGTGCTTCGCGGGGTGCACGTTCGAGCAGGTGGCGGACGCACTCGGCTTCGAGCCCCGCGACCTCTTCTATACGGACACGCCCACCACAACGTCACGACGCTTGCCCGCCACGGCGGGGCCACGACGCACAAACGCTCCTCACAGGGATGGCCAGGATAGACAGGATACGGCAGCGGCCGGAAGCACAGGCGAACGGCGAACGGCGGCTGCGGGGGAACGGATAACGGATAACGATGGGCGATTAACGGTGCAAGGGCTGGCCGTGGCGAAGGGGATCCCCGTCGAGGTGCTGACCGGCTACGGCGTCAAGCAGGCCGGGGCGGCTGTGGCGATTCCGTATCGGCTGACCGACGGCTCGCCGGCGCCCCGGACGCGGTTGCGGTTCGGACCGGGCGCAAAGAAACAGTGGGTCTGGCAGGGCAAGGGCGACGTGGTGCCCTATGGATTGGATCGGCTGGGCGATGCACACGAAGCGGGCTATCTGACGTTAGTGGAGGGCGAGAGCGACTGCTGGACGCTGTGGCAGATCGGAGTCCCCGCCCTCGGCATTCCGGGCGCACTGATGGGTAAGACGCTCGAGCCCGAGCACCTGGAAGGGATCGGGCTGCTGTATGTGGTGCAAGAGCCGGACAAGGCCGGGACGTCCTTTGTTGAGCGGATCGGCAAGCGGCTGCAGGCGATCGGCTGGCAGGGCACGGCAAAGGTTATGATCTGTGAGCCTCATAAAGACCCAAATGAGCTTTGGCAGGCCGTGGGGGACTTCCAGAGGGCCTGGCGCGATAGAATGGACGCGGCTACCCCTTTACCCCCGCCGCCGGCCAACGCGTCCCTGAGCGAAGCTACGGCCCCGCACGAGGCCGCTGGCGGTGAGGCCGCCCCCTTTACCCCCCACACAGAACATCAGACGGACACAGGCAACGCAGAGCTACTGGCGGCGAGGTTCGGCCGGCATCTGCGCTATGACCACAAGCGGGGGCGATGGCTGGTATGGCGCGGCCAGTGGTGGGGCGAGGACACAGACGGCGAGCCCGTGCGGTGCGCGAAGGCCACGGCACATGAGCGATTCCGCCGCTCCTGGGATATGCCCCAAGACAAGCGAGAAGATGAAACTAAGTGGGCCATCCGAAGCGAGAGCCGGGGGCGGATCGAAGCCATGCTGTCGCTGGGCCAGGCACACTATCCCCTGGCCGACGACGGCGAGGGATGGGACGGAGACGGATGGCTGCTCGGGGTCGCCAACGGGATCGTTGACCTTCGGACCGGCGAGCTCCGCGAAGGCCGGCGCGAAGACCGGGTGACGCTGCACGCCGAGACGGAGTTCGTGGCGGGGGCGGAGTGCCCGCTGTGGCGTGAGGCGTTGATGGGCATCTTCGAAGGTGACGCAGAGGTGATCGAATACGTGCAGCGGGCCGTGGGTTACAGCCTGACGGGCCTAACCTCGGAGCAATGCCTGTTCATCTGCTTCGGTTCGGGCAACAACGGCAAGGGCACGCTGCTGGAAACGCTGCGCTACGTGCTGGGCAGCTACGCTTACGAGGCGGGGTTCAGCGCGTTCGAACTGCAGGCGCGGCAGAGCATCCCCGTGGACATGGCGGCGATGGAAGGGCGTCGGTTCGTGACGGCGAGCGAGATCAATCCGGGCACGCGGTTTAACGAGGCACGAGTCAAGGCAGTGACGGGCGAGGATACGATCAACGCACGGCGCTTGTATCAGGCGCCCTACAACTTCAAGCCCGTGTGCAAGCTCTGGTTTCAATGCAACCATAAGCCGCGTGTGGTGGATGACAGCCTCGGCTTCTGGCGGCGGGTGCGGTTGATACCATTCGAGCATAGATTCGAGCAAGGCACCGACGAGGACAAGGAACTGAAGGCAAAACTGCGGGCAGAGGCAGCGGGCATTCTGCGATGGGCCGTGGAGGGATGCTTGCACTGGCAGGGGCGCGGGCTTGAGCCGCCTGAGTCCATCACGTCTGCCACGCTGGAATACGAGGTCGAAAGCAACCCGCTGGCCGAATGGGATGATGCATGCCTGGAGCATCGGGACGGGACACTGTCGCGGGCTGGCGAGTTATGGGAGAGCTACCGCGCTTGGGCCGATTCGGCCGGGCTGACCCGGCGTGAAAAGCTGACCAGAACAGCGTGGGGGAGATACATGGGCGGGCAGTTCACGCGGATACGCGACGTGCATGGCAGCGGCTACCGGGACGTGATACTGAAGGGGCATGCATACCAATCGGGACTGAACACATGAATAACACGAGACGGGCTCCTGACAGGTTTTGGCAAGTTCAAGGGTATTTCCGGGAACTTTTCCCTATGCTCCCTTCGCGGGGGGAGTTACCAGAACATAGGCCAAACCTGTCAAAACCTGTCAGTGGGGCTTCTCGTGGCGTTCGGACCTTGGACATGCCCCGCCGGGCTGCTTTGGCTCTTGCTGACGTGCTTCACGGCCCTGCCGAAGCCCCCCGAGCTCTGTCGCTTTCCGACACCCGACTACCGATCCGGCACGCGGCCGGGCTCCGGCTGCCGCTTTGGCAGTCCGAAGGGGCACGATTCACAGATGGCCTCCAGGCGCCGTTACGGGTCCTTTCACAGCCTGCCAGAGTGTCAGGTTCATCACTAGGGGGTCCCCCCTTTTTATACAATGACCGGTCGGACAAAGGGGGTAATCTATACCTTTACAGTGCTCTTTCTGGCCAGGATGGCAAGGGCCGGCAATCGGCTCGCGGGATCGGGGCCGTTGCTGGTCAGTTGCTCTTCGCGGCCTTGCCAGATGCACGGCGCCAGAGGCGGAATCGCCTCGGCATAGAGCAGTGGCCTGGCGGGATGGTCCCGCCGGGACCTTGACGGTGAACTCGGCGGGCGAGCCCGCCAGGAACGGAGGGCGTTGACATGAGTAAGACGACGCAGAGCCCGCTCGCGGTTGCGGACGCGCCCGAGCAGGACGTGGAAGAGGTTGAGCTGGCAGGTGAGGAGCTCGACGCCGAAGCAGAGGCACCCGAGGCCCAGCCGGCCGACCAGGGCCAGGCGCCCGCCCCCGAGCCGGCAGAGCAGTTGGCAGATTCCGCCCCCGAGCCACAGGCCGCAGAGCCGACCCCGGAGCCCGTCGCCCCGGCAGCCGGCCCGCGCGCAAACGTGCGGTTGGTCATCTGGCCGACGCTGCCCCCGCACTTCGGCGCGGAGATCCGCGCAAAGCGGGATGCCCTGGCGGCACAGACCGAAGAGGTGCAGGCCGCCTACCATGAGGCCGCCGTTGATCGGCAAGCCCTAGTGGACGCTGCGCGCAGTGACAAGCTTCGCGCGAAGGAACTCCGCGCGGCCATCGACCGGGCATTCAACTCGCTGATGATGGCCCACGCCGGCCGGCGGGCCTACTGCCGGGCAGGGCGGGCGTTCTGCGACGAAGTCCGCGACTACGCCCGAGAGCAGAACAAGCGCGACACCGCCGAGGTGCAGAAGGTCCGGGACCGAATTGACGCTGAGTACACGAAAATCGGACGGAGCCGTTGGCACCAAGGTGCAGTGTCCGAGCATCGTGACGTGAAGGCCGCCGAAGCGCGAGCAAGGGCGAGCTGGGAACTGCTGCAACCAGTTCTTTTCCTCAGCGGCTTGGAGGGCGGACTGGACAAGCGGCTGCAAGCTGACCTGGCCCGTGTCGACAAGAGCATCGAACAACTCGTCTTAGAGTTCGCCGGATGGGCCTGACGCCGCGACCGTAGCGGCCGGGGCACCTCCGCCCCTGCGGATCGGCCCGCCGGGCGCCGAAGGCCACAAGCCCGACTGGCCAGGGCGTCTCCTCGCGCCCGCACAGGCGGCCCGCCGGGCGCCGCTGGCCACGAGCCCGGCCTATACCTTTGCCAGGAGTAGAAGATGATACGTGCCGACAGCCTCGCGGGACGCCGCCCCGAGGCGGCCCCGGCCAGCGACACCAAGTCGATGGCTGACCTGCTGCGCAAGTACGCCGAGCTGGTTGGAAAAGACGCCGCTATCGCCGCCTTGCGTGACGGGCTGACCTTGGAGCAAGTCGCCGGCCGTCGCATTGCCGAACTCGAAGCCGAGAACGAACGCCTTCGCGGGCGGCTTCAAGCCGCCGAAGTGGACGGCGAATCCACGGGGGCCACAACCGACCGGGACCCCGAGCTATCCGAGAGCACACGGCGCAGGCTCGGGCCGAACCTGTTGAAAGTCGCCGCCGCCATGCGGCTGCCCGGTCGCGGGACCGGTGCATCGCCAGCGCAGTCGCGCCCACGCCGCCAGGGCCGGTCCTACCAGGGACGCCAGTTGACGCCTGGACAAGAGCGATTTGCAGAGAACATGAAGCGCCAGCGGATCGGCCGACGCCGGACGTCCGACGCCTGACACAGAAGGGCGTCGAGCCGCCGGGCTGGACGGAGGACCGGAAACACTAACAGTCACAGAATGATGGCACTAGAGTTCAACGAAACCGCGACGCAGTACGTCACGCTGCCAGACGTGGCAACGCTCAAGCCGGCCTCTTCGCTGACCATCTGCGCCTGGATGCTGTACAGCGATTGCTCACTGGACTATCCGTGCATCATGAGCTTCAAAAACAGCGGCGCGATCCTCAATGGCTATCAATTCGCCCTGATTGAGGATGGCGGAGCATACGATCATCGCCTGACGTTCAAAGTAGGGTCTGGCGAGGGTCAGTACACGTGTGGGGCAGATTATAGCAGCTACTGGGGTGCCTGGCATCACGTCGCCGGAGTCTGCCACATCGCAGGCGTCGGCAACGGGTATATCCGGCTCTACGTGGACGGGGTTCAGATCGCAGAGTCAACCGGCAGCTACAGCGACATCATTTACGCCGGCGCGCTCGGCGTTCCAACCGTCGGCGCGGATTCGGCCCTGCCGGCGGCGGGCTACTTCAAGGGCCAGCTCGCCGACGTGCGGCTCTACCCCACAGAGCTTACGGTCGCGGATCTGCTTTCCATCACGCACACCCAGGGCGGTGACGGGATCGCGCCGAACCCGGCACTGCGCCTCCCCATGGACGGACTACCGGATGGTTCGAGTGCATCAGACGCCGGCAGCATCACAGACCTGAGTGTTAACGGCAGCTACGGCACGCCCGTCAACACGCCGACATATCGGGCCGCTCCGATCCGAACCCACACCCGCCCCATCATCATGGCGGACTGACCATGCACTACGGACGCCGATACAACAACTTCTGCAATGACGACGAGGCGACACCTGCAGAGCGGCAAGAGTGAACGTCCCGGCCCGGTCCCCCGAGAGCACAGGGAAGGTGTGACAGTGCCCAAAGTGAGAGAGGTAAGATGGCCTGGCGGGGAGTGGCTGACGGATATCAGCGAGACGCCGTGGGTCGAAAGCGCCGCCACACTCGCCGAACGGGACGGGCTCACTGTGG
>CAZNSB010000346.1:0-5773 GCA_964575155.1 uncultured Planctomycetaceae bacterium
CGCGCGGGCTGACCTTCGACTTCGAGGGCTCGGCGATCCCCGGCGTGGAACGCTTCTTCCGCGGCTGGGGCGGGGCGCGCGTACCCAAGTATCGAGTCGTGAAGATCCTCCGGCCGTGGACGTACGCAGCCTGGTGCCTCTACTGGTACTGGACCGGGCACCGCAGGAAGGAGTGGTTCCGCCCCTGAGGCATCGGGAGCAACAATGATGGCGCCAAGCGCGAAACCCAGACCGGTCGTCTGTCACGTGACGACGGCCCACGCGCCCTTCGACGACAGGATCTTCCACAAGGAGTGCCTCACCCTCGCCCGCGCCGGGTACGACGTCCACCTGCTCGCCTGCGGCGCCCCCGACGGGGTCGTCGACGGCGTCCGCCTCCACGCCCTCCCGCTCCCGCCGAACCGGCTGGCGCGGACGCTGCTGTGGCCGTGGCTCGCCTGCCGCAGGGTCCTGTCGCTCCGCCCCGCCCCCGCGCTGGTCCACTTCCATGACCCCGAGCTCCTGCCGGCCGGGCAGGTCCTCCGGCTGGGAGGCATGCGGGTGATCTACGACGTTCACGAGAACGTCGCCGGCGACCTGCGCTGGAAGCCCTACCTGCCGGGGTTCCTCCGGCCGCCGGCGGCGCTGGCGTACCGCGCGGCGGAGGCCTTTTTGGGCGTGGGGATGCCGACCCTCCACGTGCTGGAGGAGATCGCCCGCCATTACCGCCAGCCCCGCGCCGTGGTCAGGAACCTGCCCTGGGCCGGCGGCGCCGCCGTCCGCCCCGACCCCCCGGCCGGCCGGACGCCCAGACTCGTCTACCTCGGCGTGATCTCCACCGACCGCGGGGCGATGACCATGATCGAACTGGCCGAGAGCCTGCTCCGCCGAGGCGTGGACTTCTCGCTTCGCCTGGTCGGTCCCATCCTCGAGGCGCACCTGGAGCCGAAGCTGCGCCGGGCCATCGAGGCCGGCGGGCTGACCGGGCGCGTCAGCCTCGCCGGCCCGCTGCCCTACCGACGGGTGGGGGAAGAGCTCGCCGCCGCCGACGTGGGGCTGTGCCTGCTGCATCCGACGCCGAACTACGTGAACTCGCTGGCGACCAAGGTGCTGGAGTACATGCGGGCGGGGCTGCCGGTGGTTGCGTCGGACTTCCGGCGGTGGCGTGAGCACGTCGCCGGCACGGGGGCGGGCGTCCACACCGACGTGACCTGCGTGGAGAAGATCGCCGATTGCGTCCAGGGCCTCTTGAGCGACCCCGCGCGGATGAGGGAGATGTCCCGGCGGGGCGTCCAGGCCGTTCAATCACGCTACTGCTGGGAAAGGGAGCAGCAGAAGCTGCTGGCGTTCTATCGCCGGCTGCTGCGCGAGTGATGCCGTGAGCGTGGCGGTGGTCAACATCTTCGACCCGCTGCCCGGCGAGGGCTTCCGCCCGGGGCGGTACGCCTCGCTCTGCCGGACGCTGGTTGAGAGGGGCCACCAGGTCCACTGGTACAGCAGCGGCTTCTGGCACGAGTTCAAACGCCCCCGGGACGCCGGGGCGATCTCCCGCGCCGCCGCCGGGGCCGGATACGCCGTCACCCTCGCCGAGGCCCGCCCGTACGCGCGCAACGTTTCGTGGCGGCGGCTGCGGAACCACGCGGAGGTCGCGCGGCGGTTCCGGCGGATGTGGTCGGAGGCAAAGGCCCGCGCGGACGTCGTCGTCGTCAGCCTCCCGCCCCCCTGCATCGCCCGGGCCGCCGCCGAGTGGTCCGCCCGGACGGGGGCCAGGTTCGTCGTCGACGTCCAGGACCTCTGGCCGGAGACCCTGAGGCGGTTCTGGCCGGCGGGTCTGGGTTGGCTGCACGGGCTCGCCTTCGCGGGCATGAGACGAGATGTGCGTTTCGCCTACGCCCGGGCGCGGGCGGCGGTCGGCGTGGGGCGGGACTACGTCCGGCACGCGGCGCCGTTCCTGGCCCCGGGCGCCGTCACCGCCGCCCTCCACCTGGGCGCGGACCTGGCGGCGTTCGACCGCGGCGTCCGCCCGCTGGAACAGATCGGCCTGAGCAAGCCCGCCGGCCAGAGGTGGCTCTTCCTCGGCGGGGCGCTGCGGGAATACCTGGACCTGGCGGGGACGGCGGCCATGATGGCCGAACTCCAGCAGAGGGGCCGCGCCGACATCAAGCTCATCGTCGTCGCCGCCGAGTCGACCACCCGCCCGCTGCTCAGGCAGATCGCCCGGCGGGGGCTGGAGAACGTCTCCCTTCTGGGCTACCGCCCCTACGAGCAGTTCGCGTCCATCGCCGCCGCCTGCGACGCCGCCCTCTGCCCCGTCCGCCCGGACGCGCTCGTCTTCTTCCCCAACCGGGTCTTCGACTACTTCGCCGCCGCCCTGCCCGTGCTGAACACCGTGCCGGGAGAGCTCGCCGAGCTGCTCGCCGCCCACGACGCCGGCGTCACCTGCGACCCCGCCGACCCGCCCGCCTGGGCGGCAGCGGCCGAGCGGCTGGTGGCGCGGGCGCCCGCTGAGGGCGAACCCAGGCGCCGCAGGGGCGCCTGGGTGCGGCAGTTCGACCGGGCCGGCATCATCCGCCGATTCGCCGACCTCCTGGAGACGATGGCGTAAGGGACCGTGCGCGATCCCGCGCCCGAGACGCCGCCCCCGAAGCGGAGCCGGACGGCGGCCGTCAGGGCCCGCTGTCCGCCTCGTCGCCGGCCACCGGGGCCGCCGCCTTGGGCGGCGTGAGGTCGGGACCGAAATCGGGCAGCCCGCCCGGCCCGCGCCTGCCGTGGCCGGGGATCGGCGAGACGCGGCCGGGATCGCCGGGGGCGGCCGGGAGGTCGTATTGCCAGGCGGCCGGCTGGGTGGTGGGGGGCACGTATTCCGGCGTGGCGATCATGGCCAGCCCGCACCCGCCCAGGAGGCCGTAGAGCACCAGCGACGCCCACAGGTACGGCGTCGCCTTCGTCTGGAGGACCTCCTTGGCCTTGTCCGCCGCCTCCGCCATGCTCCGGCGGAAAGCCGGGCAGCCCGGGCGGAGGCCCTGGGCGGCCATCTCTTCCTTGGCCTTGTCCATGGCCTCGTCGACGTAGTCCATGGAGGCGGCGACGCACATCAGGACGACCCCGGCAATCCCGAGCAGGAGCACGCACTTGCCCCCGCCGGCGGGGGTGACGCTGCCGGCCAGGCACAGCAGGGCGAAGACGGCCGCCAGCCCCGGCAGCACCAGCCCGCCGTAGGCCCAGGGCTTGGCGGGCGGCCCCTCCTGGCTGCCTTCGGCGGCGCGGGCCTGTTCCTGGAAGCGCTTCGCCGGGGTCAGCTTGCCCCGGGCAAGGTCCCACCCGCTGGCGTGGGCCAGAACCGTCGTCCCGGTGAGCTGCTTGACGGCGGGCGGGGGGTCGGGGGCCTGGTTAACGGCTCGGGGGTTGCAGGAGAGCCTCAGCCAAGGCAGGAAGAACAGCGCCAGCAGACCGATCGACGTGGGCAGGGAAAGGAAGACGGCAACCGGGCGTCGCGGGTTCCTCTCGGCCATTGCGGGGCCTCCTGTTGTCTCTGTCGCGTCGTGTGGATGCGGCGCGGGGAGCGCGCCGTACCTGTCCTGGTCCTGGTTCTATCGGGCCTTCTCCGGGGCGCCTTTGCCAAGAACCAGGCGGGTTCGCGGCTGCCCCTCTCAGCCGGCAGGGGGCGGGGCGGCCCGGCCGCGCTCTCCCGCCGAGGGCTTTCGCTTGTAGAGGTAGTAGGAGTGGGCGCTCCCCAGCCGGAGGACCCCCAGCAGGAGCCGATGGCGGTAGTAGTCCTCCGGGCGGTAGTGGAACTCCTTGACGAGGTCGTAGTTCGCCTTGAACCAGTCGATCTCGGGCGGGGTGAGCTGGTAGCCCTCGAGCGTGCGGTGCTGGAGCATGTGCTTGCGCTGGAGGAGGAGGTCGGGTCGCTTGTGCTGGACGAAGCGGATCCACCAGTCCTGGGGGTACCGGCGGCGGTAGGCGGTGACCTCGGGCGTGCCGAGGCCGATCTCGTCGTAGGTGTATCGCCGGCCGTAGAAGGGGATATAGCCCGCCGGCTCGAGGAAGAGGGTGTCGCCCGCGCGGGAGTGGTCCCTGATGTACCGGCCGACGCCGCCGCGATGCCGCTGCTCGTAGGTTCCCCTGGACCAGGCCATCAGGCACTGCCCTGCCCAGAGGATGCCCAGGGCGGCGGCGGCGCCGGCCAGGCACCCGCCGCGGAGGCGTCGGCGGAGCGTGCCGCCCCATCGCAGGGCCACGACGAGCAGCACCGCCCAGGCGAGGAGCTGGCAGGGCCAGAGGTACCACGGAAACAGCACGCCCCCGACGGCGTACGCCGTCGGAACCAGCAGGACCATCGCCACCAGGCAGGCGCGTTGGACGAGGCGCACGCGGTCCTTTCGGGCGGCCGCCACCGCCCAGAGGCACAGCGGGATCCCCGCCAGAGCGAAGACGGGCCCCGCCGGCCGGAGGTACTTCGTCCCGTGCGGGAGGAATATGCTCCGGGCGAAGAAGACGCCCCACAGCCTCGCGGCGACGGCGCCGACCGTCCGGGGATGCCCGTAGGCGACTTCCTTGGCGATGATGGTGCGGTTGAGGACCGAGCCGAAGGCGAGGTGGTTGAAGCCCGCCAGGGCCACCAGGCCCACCAGCAGGGCCAGCGCCGCGGGCACGTGAAACCGCCGCGTCCGCCAGCAGATCGCCGCGAGGAGGATCCCGCCGAAGGCGATGGCGTCCGGGCGGACCCAGGGCAGCATCGCCAGGGCGGCGCAGTGCCCGGCGTGCACGCGTCCGCGGGCGAGGGCCCCGAACGCCACGGCGACCACCAGCACCAGCAGGGCCGTCTCCATGCCCGAGTAGCTGATCTCCAGGGCGACCGGCATGAGGGCGAGCATGCACCACAGCAGCAGGCGCCGGCGGAAGCCCTCGACCAGCGCCGCCGATATCAGGTAGGCGCCGGCGACGAGGCAGAGCGTGTTGACCACCAGGACGGCGGGGATGAACCGCTCCCCGAACACCCGCCGGACCGCCGCGGCCACGAACGCGTAGGCGTGACTGGTCGTGGCGCATTCCCGGCCGGGGACGTTGAAGGAATACTGCCCCGTGTCCGCCAGATGCACCGCGCACCGCCACGTGATGTAAGCGTCCTCCTGGATGTCGCCGGCCAGGTAGAAGGGGATGCGGACCCCCACCAGCCCCCCGGCGACGGCCAGGAGGCCCAGCGCCCGCCGCGTTCGCCCGCCGGGGTGCGCGGCCGCCGGTGCGGCAAGATGGGGCGTCGGCACTGGCGGTTCTGCGTCCGAGCCGTTCACGATTTGACTCCCACCCCGCCCTCCCCGGCGCCGTCGCGGCCCCCACGCGCCCGCCCCGACCGGCCCGGCGGGCCTTTCCCGACCGCCGCGGCGCAGGAGTCGTCCTCAACGATGGCGGTCAGCTCCTCGTCGGCCCGGCGGCCAGCGCCTTCTGGACGTTGGCCCACAGTTGCCGGATCTCGCCGGCCACCCCGTCGGCGACGTACTCCACGACGGACAGCCTGCTCATCTGCGCCAGCGTCACGGCCTTGTCGTATCGGACCCTGCCGGCGACGGCGAGGGCCCGCCCGGCGGCGGCGGCCTCGATTCGAGAGGCCAGCTCCGGGTTCAGGTCCCACTTGTTGATGCAGATGAGCGTCTCGATGCCGAAGTGCTTCGCGAGGTCCGCCGCCCGCTGGAGGTCATGCAGGCCGCTGAGCGTCGGCTCCGTCACCACCAGCACGAGATCCGCGCCGGTGATCGACGCAATCACCGGACAGCCGATGCCCGGCGACCCGTCG
>CAZNSB010000347.1:0-5735 GCA_964575155.1 uncultured Planctomycetaceae bacterium
CCTCCAGAGCGCCTCCCTGAGGGTCACCAGCGCCGACACCACCGAGATCGGGCTGATCAAGATCGTATTCCTCATCGCGGCGTTCATCTTCGTCGTAGCCGGGTCCATCCTCATCTGCCAGGCCCAGCGCCGCATCCCCATCCAGCAGGCCAAGCATACCCGCGGGCGGCGGGTCTACGGCGGGCAGAGGCAATACCTGCCCCTGCGGGTCAACCACGGCGGCGTGATGCCCATCATCTTCGCCTCCTCGTTCCTGATCTTCCCCAGTTCCCTGTCGAGGTGGCTGGCCGACAAGTACCGCATGTCCGCCTTCTTCCGAGTCCTGGGCGAATCCTTCAGCTACGACGACCTGGCGTACAATCTGGTGTACGTGGGGCTGATCTTCTTCTTCGCGTACTTCTGGACGACGGTGCAGTTCCGGCCCAAGGACATGTCCGAACAGCTCCGCGACTACGGCAGCTTCATCCCCGGGCTGCGCCCCGGGCGGCGAACCGCCGATTACCTCGAACGCGTCATGGAGCGGATCACCTACTGCGGGGCCGGGTTCCTCGCCGCCATCGCCGTCATCCCCC
The DNA here is from genome assembly GCA_964575155.1 of uncultured Planctomycetaceae bacterium. Lineage (GTDB taxonomy): Bacteria > Planctomycetota > Phycisphaerae > SM23-33 > SM23-33 > CAZNSB01. The sequence continues at coordinate 573 of CAZNSB010000347.1, forward strand.
AGGCGATCGCGGGCTCGCTGCGCATCCCCTACTCCATCGCCGGGTACATGGGAGGAACGGGGCTGCTCATTACCGTGGCCGTCGCCCTCGACCTGGTCCAGCGGATCGAGGCCCAACTGATCATGCGGAACTACGGCGGGTTCCTTGGCGAAGGCGGGCGCATCCGAGGGACACACGAATGATGCGGATCGTCCTGATGGGTCCCCCGGGCGCCGGGAAGGGAACCCAGGCCAAGAGACTCACCGAGCGGTTTGGAATGAAACATCTGTCCTCAGGTGACATCCTGAGGGCCGAAAGAAGCAGCGGCTCGGAGCTGGGCCGTAAATTGAAAACCTATATGGATGCCGGAGAGCTGGTGCCCGACGAGATCGTCGTGGAGATCATGGCCGGGGCCATCGCCGCCGCCGACGCCGAGGGCGGGCTGCTTCTGGACGGGTTCCCCCGCACGGTGCCCCAGGCGGAGGCCCTCGACCGCCAGTTGGCCCGCCGCCGCCCGCTGGAAGCGGTGTTGGTCATCGACGTCCCCGACGCCCGGCTGGTGGCGCGGATCGCCGGTCGCCGGAGCTGCCCCCGCTGCGGCAGGGTGTACCACCTGGAGCACCTGCCTCCCGCCCGGCCGGGACGCTGCGACGACTGCGGCGGCGAGCTGCGCCAGCGCGACGACGACACCGAGGCGGTGGTGCGCGAGCGGCTGTCGGCGTACCACCGTCAGACCGCGCCGGTGATCGCGTACTACGCCGACGCCGCCCGCGAGCTGATCCGGGTGGACGGCGACGCCCCGCCCGAGGCGGTGACCGAGCGGATCGTTGAGGCGCTGGGCGCCCGCGGGCTGGGCTCGTGAAAGGACAGGCCGGTGGCGATCAAGCTGAAATCTCCCCGCGAGATCGAGCTGATGCGGCGGGCCGGACGGCTCTGCCACCGGGTCCTCAGCCGACTGGGCGAGATCGTCGCCCCCGGCGTGACCACGGGCGAGCTGGACGGCGAGGCGGAGCGGCTGACCGCGGAGTTCTCCGCCGACGCCCTGTTCAAGGGCGTCCCCGGGCAGGGCGGGCCCTTCCCGGGCACCATCTGTGCCTCCGTCAACGAGGAGGTGGTGCACGGGATTCCCTCCGGGCGGGTCGTCCGCAACGGCGACCTGGTGAGCGTGGACTACGGGTGCCGCCTGGACGGGTATTGCGGCGACGCCGCCGTGACCTTCGTGGTGGGCGAGGTCTCGGGGCAGGCTCGCCGGCTGGTGGCGGCGACCCGCCGGGCGCTGGAGATCGCGGTGGAGATGACCGCCCCGGGCGTGCTGTGGAGCCGCGTCGCCGCACAAATGCAGAAATACGTCGAGAGCCAGGGCTTCTCGGTGATTCGCAAGTTCGTCGGGCACGGCATCGGAAAGGAAATGCACGAGGACCCCAAGGTCCCCAACTTCGTCAGCAAGGACCTGCTGGCCCGCGACATCCTGCTGGAAGAGGGCCTGGTCCTCGCCGTCGAGCCGATGGTGGCCATGGGCGCCTCGGACGTGGTGATGGAAGAAGACGGGTGGACGATCGTGACGCGGGACGGCAGGCCGTCGGCCCATTTTGAGCACATGCTGGCGGTGACGGACGACGGTGTCCGGGTCCTCACCGACGGCAGTTGACAGGTGCAGCCATGAAGGTGAAGAGTTCGGTCAAGCGCCGCTGCGAAAGCTGCCGCATCGTGCGCCGAAAGGGCGTGGTGCGGGTGATCTGTACCAACCCCAAGCACAAGCAGCGGCAGGGATGACCATGCCCCCAACAGCAAGGAACGGGATTCGCACAAGGAGCACGCCATGCCCCGCGTCGTCGGTGTAGACATTCCAAACGACAAGCCGACCTTCGTTGCCCTTCGGTACATCTACGGGATCGGGCGGAAGCTCGCCAGGGACGTCTGCCGGAAGGCGCAGGTCGACCCCGAGGTCCGCGCCGGAAAGCTCACCGAAGAGGAGCTCAGCCGGATCTCCGCGACGCTCGAGCAGGACCACGTGATTGAAGGTCAGCTCCGGCGGCAGGTTCAGCAGGACGTTCTCCGGCTGCGGGACATCGGGTGCTACCGGGGGCTCCGTCACCGGCGCGGGTTGCCGGTGCGCGGGCAGCGGACCAAGACCAACGCCAGGACGCGGAAGGGCCCGCCGAAGACCGTCGCGGGCAGGAAGTCCGTCAAGGAGATGCGGTAGCGCCCGCTGCCGCCGGCGAGAGGAGCGATCATGGCAACGGCCAAGAAGAGGACGCGAAGGAGCGCCGCCAAGGCGATCGTGTACGTCAAGGCGACCTTCAACAACACCATCGTGACGTTTACGGACACCAGCGGGAACGTGCTTTGTTCTGCCTCCCCCGGGAACATCGGGTTCACGGGCTCCCGCAAGAGCACCCCCTTCGCCGCCCAGCGGGCGGCCGAGGAGGCCGCCTTCAAGGCAAAGAAGATGGGCGTGACCGAGGTGGAGGTCCGGGTGAAGGGCCCCGGCTCGGGGCGGGAGAGCGCGGTGACGGCCCTCCAGAGCGCCCGGCTGAAGATCACCGCGATTGAGGACATCACGCCGATACCGCATGACGGTTGCCGGCCCCGGAAGAAACGCCGGGTCTGACCCGACCCGGAAGCCAAGGAGCGAGACCAGGACATGGGACGTTACACGGGAGCCACCTGCCGGTTGTGTCGCCGCCAGGGCATCAAGCTGATGCTCAAGGGCGCCCGCTGCGAGACCGCCAAGTGCCCGATGGAGCGGCAGTGGCGGAACAATCCGCCCGGCATGCACAACTGGCGCCGCGGGCGCACCAGCGAGTACGGCGTCCGCCTCCGCGAGAAGCAGAAGGTGAAGCGATACTACGGCGTCTTCGAACGCCAGTTCACCAGGTACTTCAAGCAGGCCGAAAGGCAGAAGGCCAGCACCGGCACCGCCCTGCTTTCCCTGCTCGAGCGCCGGCTGGACAACGTGGTGTTCAAGCTGGGCATGGCCTCCTCGCGAGCCGCGGCCCGGCTCACCATCGACCACGGGCACATTTACGTCAACGGGCGGCGGGTGACCCGCCCGTCGGTGCTGGTCCAGGCCGGCGACAAGGTCACCGTCAAGCCCGCCGACAAGTCGCAGAAGCTCATCCGCGCCCGCTTGGAAGAGCTCGGCGAGCCCCACGTCCAGAACTGGCTCAGCCTGGACGCCGCCACCATGGAGGGGACGGTGCTGGCCATGCCCGCCCGGGACGACGTGATGATCCCGGTGGAAGAGAACCTGATCGTTGAGTTGTGCAGCAGATAGACCTCGGGAAGTGCACGGCGAAACCTTCGAACCCTTGTACGGAGAAGGTCAATGCGAATACGGTGGCGCGGCCTAGAATTGCCCACGCGGGTGGTTTCGGACGAGGCGGTCTCCACGCCCACGTACGGTCGGTTTGTGGTGGAGCCGTTTGAGCGGGGCTTCGGGACCACGGTCGGCAACTCCTTGCGGCGAATTCTCCTGTCTTCGCTGGCGGGGGCGGCGGTGACCAGCCTGAAGGTCGCCGGCGTCGACCACGAGTTCAGCTCGCTTGCGGGCGTCCTCGAGGACGTCACGGACATCGTCCTCAACGTCAAGGGCCTCATCGTCAAGAGCCACTCTGCCGAGATGAAGACGATGAGGGTCCACGGCGCGGTCGCCGGGGAGGTCACCGCGGACATGATCGAGGCGGATCCGGCCATTGAGATCATCAACCGCGATCTGGTGCTGGCGACCCTGACCGAAAACGTCGAGTTCGACATGGAGATGCTCGTCCAGACCGGGCGCGGGTTCGTGCCCGCCGAGGAAATGATCGACCCCGACGCCGACCAGGAGATCGGGCGCATCCACGTCGACGCCGTGTATTCCCCCGTCACCCGCGTCCGGTACACCACCGAGGACACCCGCGTCGGGCAGAGGACCAACTACGACCGGCTCGTCCTCGAGATCTGGACCAACGGGACCATCACCCCGGAAATGGCCATGGTCGAGGCCGCCAAGATCCTGCGCAAGCACCTGAACCCCTTCGTCCAGTACTTCGAGCTGGGCGAAACGATCATCGACGCCGGCGTAGCCGAGGCCGAGGCCGAAGTCGACGCCGAGCTCACCAAGAAGCTCAACATGAGCGTCCACGAGCTGGAGCTGTCGGTTCGGGCCAACAACTGCCTCGATTCCTCCAAGGTCCACTCCGTCGGGGAGCTGGTCACCAAGACGGAGGCCGATCTGCTGAAGATCCGCAGCTTCGGGAAGACCTCCCTCCGCGAGGTCAAGCGGAAGCTGGCGGACCTGGGGCTGACGCTGGGCATGAGCGTCGAGCTGCCCCCCCCCGAGGAGGCGCAAGAGCCGATGGAATGAGTTGTCCCCCCGACGCCGACCCGCGCGGGCAGGCGCCTTACAGCAAAGGTTGCGATCATGCGTCATCGCATCGCCGGCAAGAGACTCTCGCGAACCACCGCCCATCGAAAGGCCATGCGGCGGAACCTGGCCGCTTCGCTGATCGAGCACGGCACGGTGCGCACCACCCCGGGCAAGGCCAAGCAGGTCCGCCCGTTCGTGGAGCGGCTGATCAGCATCGCCCGGGCGGGCACGCTGCACGCCCGCCGGCGGGTCATCGCCCTGCTCGGCGACCGGGCCATGACCGACCAGGAGAACCCCGGCGAGCTGGCCGACAACACCCTCCTCCAGAAGCTCTTCGAGGAGGTCGCCCCGCGCTACGTCGACCGCCCCGGCGGGTACACCCGCATCATCCACCTGCCCGAGCGCCGCATCGGCGACGCCTCCCGGCAGGTGCTGCTGCAACTGGTGGAGGAGACCGCTGCGGCCGGGGAGGGCGAGGCCCCCCCAACGGCGTCCCGGCGGCGGAAACGCGCCGCACGCCGAGCCGAGGCCGCAAGGGCCGACGAACCATCCCCCCCCGACCGGGAGCAGCCCCCCCCCGAAGACCAACCGGAACCCCAACAGCCGGAAGAACACCCCCCCTCCCAGGAAGACGAAAAAGACGAATCGTAGATTTCTCCCCCGCTGGCGAATACGATAAGAGCCCGGCAGGCGTGCCGGGCTTGTCTCTTACGAGGCGAAGCCATGACGAAAGATCCGGACTGCATCTTCTGCAAGATCGCGGGGGGGAAAATCCCCTGTGCCGAGCTGCTGGGCGACGAGGCGAAGGATCTCCTGGAACACGATTGCAGAAC
>CAZNSB010000348.1:0-5728 GCA_964575155.1 uncultured Planctomycetaceae bacterium
ACGGGCGGTGCGGGCATCTCTGGCAGGATCGGTTCTTCTCCAGCCCGCTGGACGGGGAATACTTCTGGCGGGCCATGCGGTACGTGGAGCGCAATCCGGTGCGTGCCCGGCTGGTGCGGCGAGCGTGGCGGTATGCCTGGTCGAGTGCGGCGGCGCATGTCCGGGGCAAGGACGCGACCGGCCTGCTGGACCTGGCGGACTGGCGGGAGGCCGTGGGGTCCGTCGGCGACTGGTCGCAGTGGTTGACCCGGCCGGAGGACGAGGCGGTGGTGGCGCGGCTTCGCCGCTGGACGCTGCGCGGGTGTCCGCTGGGAACCGACTCATTCGTGAGCAAGCTGGAGCGCACCCTCGGCCGGCGCCTCCGCCCGCTGCCCGTGGGCCGCCCCAGGAAGCCCCGCAAGACCACGAAGACCAACAAGACCATGAAGACCAAGAGGAAACCACCCAAGAAAATATAACCGTCCCGGTTTCCTGCTGCTGATTACGGGCAGGTCAATGATCCACTCGTGTTCCACGACAGTACGGGGTGGCAGTGCCCCTGGAGCTGTCCAAGCCGGTCCGGTGGACAGTCTGCCAGGGTATCCGTAAACTGCCTGGGAGTAGGTCTTCAACCACTCGCGGAACTCATCGATCTCCGTGGATAGGCGTGCCAGCAAGTTACGGCTGGTCCCATACGCGCCCTCCTGGAGCGTTCCCGGCGCTACTGGCGGCAAGAGTATGATCGGTGGCCTCGCTGCGCTTGGCGGACCCGCCTCCGGGTATACACTTTGACCTAGACCCACGTAGGAGTGGAACCGGGGCACCATTTCGTCATCTATTGTGACGGTTCCAAGCGGAGTCCTGTACGACCCGAGCCCGAATGGGTCCAGGCGGACCAGCGCTTTCCCTCGGGCATATTCGTACAGGTCCATAGTATCGGTATATCCGATGGGATCTCTCTGGAGGAACCTTCCGAGGGCGGGGTGGTAGTAGCGGTTGCGGTAGTAGTACAGTCCGGAATCGGGGTCGTAGCGTCGGCCGGTGAAGAGGTAGGGGTTTCCGGAGGAGTCGTCGAGGGTGACGGTGGCAGCGCCGTAGGGGTCGTACTTGTAGCGCTCCTTGACGACGCCGGCGGCGTCGGTGAGGCCCATGACGTTCATGTTCGCGTCGTTGCACTAATACAGCGTGTCGTCGCCGACGTCGGCCAGGTCGCCGTCGGTGTTGCCGTCCCGCCAGCGGACCACCGGGGCGTCGATGTAGCGTTCGGACCACACGAACTGATGCTCCGGATACAGCGTGTCCGGCGCGGTGTTTATGCCGACCCCTTTCTGCTCTTCTTTACTTTCGTAGGTAGCCATACACAGTGGATGGCATAGGTTGCAGCGGCTAGACCCAGGCAAACGGCTGGCAACAGGCCCTCCTTGATCCCACCCAGGTCAACGATGGAAAAGCCCAGGACAATTCCCGCGGAGGCGGCGCCCCAGAGGGCGCCCGTGGTCAGCAGCAACCCGCGATGCGCTTTCCCCGAAGCCCAGCAAGCGCCAATGACCTGCATCGCCCCCAAGCATACCATCGACGTGAAGGTGCCATACAGCACGGCAGCCCAAAGCAAGGCGAGCCCACGCCCACTGTAGTGCCGCAGAACACTCCACCATACGAGACCCACCCCCCCGGTAAGGAAACATGAGCCAAGGTACACTAGGCAGGCCGCAAACCACACCAACGACCGGTTCATGGTGGTCCCGTTGCCTTGCCCACGTCTTCGCAACTGTGCTGCCGCCATTACCAGCATGCCGCAGACCTCCAAACCGAACCAATAAGGTGCTCGGAAAGCCTTGGTGTAGCCCAGAAACCGACTTCTCCCTTGCGGCATCTCACTGCCAGCGATAATGAATCTTGGCGATCGCGAGAAGGAGAACCCGAAGAGCTCGAATGTGCTTGGCGAGAACTGCTGCTCCCATTCCCGCAGCACCGCGGGGTCAGGTCCGGTCCCGGTAAGCGGCGCCGGAGCCGCTTCAAACCACTGAACAGTTATTCCTCCAACATCGGTCTTCACCCCCGGCAGTCCTCGAGCCTGCCCTCTGTCGCAGCCGCATGACTGCGGGCGGCCGAAGAGACTGAGTATCCAGGATGCAGCTAAGAGGACAAGGGCAGGTAATGAAAAAGCCATTAACACAGGCCTTCTGACGCAAGGCATCGCACGGCTCCTACATTGGCTAAAGTTCTCATGCTCACTCGGATGCCTACACAACAGGCAGATCACAAGCCGGCACTGCCCCGGGTAGCCCTTGGCGCGGCCTCGCTACCAGCTCGCCATTATGCCGAAGAACCCGCCTGCTTCTACGGACACTTGTTCACAGGAAAGCCAAACCTCATGGGACAGTTCTTGCCCTTGTTCTTGCTGCACCGATCTTTGCACCGGAGTGTGTACTCCGCCAGTGTCAGCTTCTTCGCAAGATCGAATTTCTTCTTGCTTGTCCAACCCGTCTTCTGTATCCGGGCCTCCTCGATGATCTTCTTGAGGTCGTCTTTCATGCCATCTGTGGCGATACCCTTCAGGACACGCTGTGCGTCAAGTTCCTCAAGATCGTCCGGGTCGCTGGGGCTCCCTTTTCTCACGGGAAACCGGGACGGTTATATTTTCTGTTGACATTGCCTTCGGGCGTGATAGGGTAGTGGCATGCCGAGAGCGGCGAGAGTGGTCATTCCGGGCTGCCCGCATCATCTGACGCAGCGCGGCAACAACCGCCAGCCGGTGTTCTTCGTCGATGACGATCGCCGGGTGTACCTGGAGCTGCTGCGGGAGCAGGCCGAGCGCTTCGAGCTGGCGGTCGTCGGCTACTGCCTGATGACGAATCACATTCACTTGGTGGTCACGCCCCTGCACGAGCAGTCGCTGGCCAAGGCCATCGGCAGCACGCACCTGAAGTACACGCGGTACATCAACCGGCTGCACGGGCGGTGCGGGCATCTCTGGCAGGATCGGTTCTTCTCCAGCCCGCTGGACGGGGAATACTTCTGGCGGGCCATGCGGTACGTGGAGCGCAATCCGGTGCGTGCCCGGCTGGTGCGGCGAGCGTGGCGGTATGCCTGGTCGAGTGCGGCGGCGCATGTCCGGGGCAAGGACGCGACCGGCCTGCTGGACCTGGCGGACTGGCGGGAGGCCGTGGGGTCCGTCGGCGACTGGTCGCAGTGGTTGACCCGGCCGGAGGACGAGGCGGTGGTGGCGCGGCTTCGCCGCTGGACGCTGCGCGGGTGTCCGCTGGGAACCGACTCATTCGTGAGCAAGCTGGAGCGCACCCTCGGCCGGCGCCTCCGCCCGCTGCCCGTGGGCCGCCCCAGGAAGCCCCGCAAGACCACGAATACCAAGAAGACCAAGAGGAAACCACCCAAGAAAATATAACCGTCCCGGTTTCCCCTTTTTCCTTTGACGGCACTACACTAAGGGTAGACGCAGGCCCCGGCAGGGCCCGGGGGGAAGCCGGCAGGGCCGGCGCGCCCTCCCAGAATGGATATAAGACTTTGTCAGTCAAGGACTCACAGAAACGCGCCCCCGGCGGGGGCATTGCTAAACGCCGCGGGAAGCGAGCCCTCTTCAAGAAAGGACTTACAGCAGAAAACGGGCGAAACAATTTAGTATTCCCCGCGCCCGCAGGACCGTTTAACTCTTTTGTGCACAAACGCTTACGCCAACACAGAGGGCGCGCGAATACTAAAGCCCCTTTAGTAATCCCCCCGCCGGGCAAGCGGGAAAGGAGAACGCGGAGTTCCAGGCACATGATAGCGGAGTTCCGCGGAGTTCCGGCGGAGTTCAATTATATATCATGTCCCCGGAACCGTGTCGGAACCGGCTCAAACCAAAGAAGCAGAAGAAATGATCGGCAAATTATATATCATGTCCCCGAAACCGCGCCCTACCTTCTGAGGATGGGCGAGTGGCTCACCACCCGAGGTCCTTGCAGACGTTCTTGCAGCGGGCGATCTTGCGGCGGGCCTGGGCGAGCAGGACGCGGCGCTCGATGGCCTCGGGGTCCCAGTCGGCCAGGAGCTTGCTTCGCAGGGCGCCCTCGACCCCGGCGACCTCCGCCCTGCCGGAGAGGTCGCTCATCTCGTGGGGGTCGGCGTGGAGATCATACAGGCGGCTCTCGGCGGTGTGGTTGTAGACGTACTTGTACTTCCCGGCCCGGAGAAAGGCGCGGGGGTGGTTCCAGCCCTCGCCCTCGAACTCGCAGAAGACCTCGCCGCCTTGGAACTGCTCCGGCCGGCCCCTCAGCAGCGGGACCAGCGAGTGCCCGTGGGTGTAGAGCGGGGCGGGCAGCCCGATGCCGCCGATCTCCAGGAAGGTGGGGTACAGGTCCACGAGCGAGACGGGCACGTCCACGCGGGCGCCCTCTCGGCCGCGGCCGGGAAACCGGACCACCAGCGGGATGCGGGCGGAGGGCTCCAGCAGCGTGCACTTGGCCCACAGCCCGTGCTCCCCGGCCATCTCGCCGTGGTCGGAGAAGTAGAAGACCGCCGTGTTCTCGGCGAGGCGGGTCTCCTCCAGGCAGTCGAGGATCTTCCCGCAGTGCTCGTCGAGCTCGGTGATCAGGGCGAAGTAGACCTCTCGGGCGCGGCGGACGGCGTCTTCGGGCAGCTCGGCGAGGTTGCCGAAGTATTGCTGGAGATAGCGGTCGCACGTGTCTCGGCCGGCGCCTTCGAGGTTGACCGGCAGGTCGCCGCCGCCGCGGTAGCCGTCGAGGATATCCGCGCGGGCCTTCCACGGCGGGTGGGGCAGGACGAAGGCAGCGCAGGTGGCCCAGGGGCGATCGAACCCGCCGGCGGCCTTGGCCCGCAGGTCGGCGCAGACGGCGTCGCGGACCTGGAGGTCCTTGCGGAATATGGGGCAGCGCTGGGGGGTGTCGGCACCGGCCTGGAGGAGCTGCTTCCGCATGTTGCCTTGGGTATAGGGCAGGGGGTCGGCCCACTCATGCGACGTCCGCAGGCCCCAGGAGTGGAAGTCCTCGCCGCGGTCGTTGCCCTCCAGCACCGGGCGGCGGTCGAAGCCGTACATCTTCTGGTACCCGTTGAAGTGCATCTTCCCGAACAGCGAGGTCTCGTACCCGGCCACCGAGAGCATGTGGGCCCAGGTGACGGTGTCGGGGGGCATGGCGGCGGTGTTGTTCCACATGTCGATGTGGTGGCAGTGCAGCCCGGCCATGAAGGACTGCCGGGAGGGCGAGCACAGCGGGGAGTTGCAGTAGGCGTTGTCGAAGACCGCGCCCTCGGCGGCGAGGCGGTCGAGGTTCGGGGTGCGGACGACGGGGTGGTCCATGAACCCGGCGAGGCGGGCGTTGTGCTCGTCGGAGAAGAGCATGAGGATGTTCGGTCGGCCGCCGCCGGCCGCCGGCGGCACGTCGTACGTCAGCGCGTCGGACATCGCAGGAACCTTTCCAGTTCGTCTGCCGTGGAGCGGGCACTGTAGCAGAAGCGGGCGGGTCCGTCACGGGCGGGGTGCGTTCGTGGTATATTGGTCGGCCGAGGAAGGAGCCGCTCGGGAATGAACGCCGATCTCGTCATCCGCGGCGCCGCGTTGTACGACGGGACCGCCCGCCCGCCCACGGTCGGCGACGTCGCCGTACTCGCCGGGCGGATCGCCGCCGTCGGGCAGTGCGGCCCCTGCGGCCGGGCCGAGGTGCTCGACGCGTCGGGCCTGTGCGCGGCCCCCGGCTTCATCGACCTGCACACGCACAGCGACGGGCTCCTGAGC
>CAZNSB010000349.1:0-5690 GCA_964575155.1 uncultured Planctomycetaceae bacterium
TACCCCAACGCGGTGTACCTGCACGAGGGCAGGTCGTACATCGTCCGCGAGCTGGACGGCGAGGCCAAGATCGCCCTCGTCGAGCCGTCGGAGGTGGACTACTACACCCAGCCGGTGCTCTCCAGCCACTGCCGCATCACCGCCACCCGCCAGACGCGCCCCTACCTCGACGGGCGGACCGCCACCGGCGACGTGGACGTGACCTGGCAAACCACCGCCTTCCGCAAGGTCAAGTACTACACCATGGAGCTGATCGGGCAGGGGTCGCTGAACCTGCCCTCCCAGACGCTGGCCACCACGGCCACGTGGTGGACGACCTCCGAGGCGATGCGGCAGGACCTGGCCCGGGCGGGGTACAACCCCGTCGAGGCCCTGATGGGCGTGCGGAACCTGATGCTGGCGGCGCTGCCGTCGCTGGCGATGTGCGACCGCCGCGACGTCTCCGGGATCGTGGACTCGTCCAACCTCGGCGTCCCGACGGTGTTCATCTACGACCGGTACCCCGGCGGCGTGGGCTTCGCCCTCAAGGGCTACCAGCTCATGGGCGAGTGGCTCGACCTCTGCCGGGCGATCGTCGCGGAGTGTCCCTGCGAGGCCGGCTGTCCGAGCTGCGTCGGGCTGGCCAACCTCCGCCCGCCCCTCCACGCCGACCCCGACCTCGGCGCCGGCTACCCCGTCCCCAACAAGCAGGCCGCCATCCTCCTGCTGGAGAGCCTGGAAGCGGCGAGATCTCGACAATGAAAGTCCGTAGCGCCCCTTCAGGGCTATGGATTGTACGGCCGCCCCCCAACCCGGGGCGTTGCCCCGGGCTGATGAATCCCAGCCCTTCGGGCTGGGCCGCGGCCGCGACGCCGGATGCGACCGCGCCGTCGGTCAGCCCGAAGGGCTGAGATTCACCAGCCCAGGGCGAAGCCCTGGGTGGAAAGGCCTCATGGCAAGACCAAGCCCTGAAGGGGCAGCACAAGTAACGCCAAGCCGGACATCCCGCTGGGCCGCGGCCGCGAGGCCGGATGCGACCGCGCCGTCGGTCAGCCCGAAGGGCTGAGATTCACCAGCCCAGGGCGAAGCCCTGGGTGGAAAGGCCTCATGGCAAGACCAAGCCCTGAAGGGGCAGCACAAGTAACGCCAAGCCGGACATCCCGCTGGGCCGCGGCCGCGAGGCCGGATGCGACCGCGCCGTCGGTCAGCCCGAAGGGCTGAGATTCACCAGCCCAGGGCGAAGCCCTGGGTGGAAAGGCCTCATGGCAAGACCAAGCCCTGAAGGGGCAGCACAAGTAACGCCAAGCCGGACATCCCGCTGGGCCGCGGCGGCAACGCCGGATGCAAGCGCGCCGGCAGTCAGCCCGAAGGTCGGAGCGAAGCGGAGACTCGCCGTGGCGAGGCTGAAATTCACCAGCCCAGGGCGCCTGCCTGCCGGAGGCAGGAAACCCTGGGTGGAAAGCTGAAATACACCAGCCCAGGCGGAGGCCTGGGTTCTCTGAAATTCACGAGCCCGCGGCGGAGCCGGGGGTCTGCTGGTACAATGTGAGACGATGGCGCTTTCGGAATCGCGACGGAAGAAACTCGAAATCCTGACCCGGTCGCTGGCCAGGGGGGACATGAGGGCGGCCGAGGAGATGCTGCGGACCCGGCGGGTGCAGCGGCAGCCGAGGAAGCCGCTCCGGCTGCCGGCGGCCGCGCCGGGCCGGGTGGCCAGGGCCCGCGGGCAGAAGTACTGGCTGATCCGGCGGCGGCTGTCGGAGGTCAGCGGGGAGGCGACGGATCTCCAGGAGGAGTACGCGGCGGTGCTTCGGGGCGCGCGGCAGCGGGTGGAGGAGCTGACGGCGTCGGCGGCGCTGTGCCACATCGCGGACGCCCGCCCGGAGGGGCCGCTGTTCCTGGACATCGAGACGTGCGGGCTGGCGGGGGCGTGCATCTTTCTGATCGGGCTGATGAGCTACCGCGGGGGCGAGCTTCTCTTCGAGCAGTTCCTCGCCCGGCACTACGGCGAGGAGCCGGCGATCGTGGCCGCCTTTGCCCGCCGGCTGGCCTCGGCCGACGCCCTGGTCACGTTCAACGGGAAGGCATTCGACATGACCAACCTCCGCGAGCGAGCGATCTTCCACGGGCTTCAGATCCCGGACCCGCCGCCCCACTGCGACCTGCTGCACGAGTCGCGCCGGCGGTGGCGCCGGTGCCTGCCGAACTGCCGGCTTCAGACGCTCGAGCGGGTCCTCTGCGGGCGGCAGCGGGTGGGCGACATCCCCGGCGCCCAGATTCCCGAGGCCTACCACGGGTTCGTCAGCGACGGCGACGCGAGGCGGCTCAAGGCCATCCTGCACCACAACCTGCTCGACCTGCTGACCATGGGGCAACTGCTCACCGCCGTCCTCACCGGCCGGCAGCCGGATGTCGATTTCTAGCAACCATGTTGCCCGCATGCATCAACTCCTCGCAAGGCCGCTCCGGGTGCGTCCAGTGAAGCGATCGCGGCGGCGCCGCCGGGCCGCCGCCGAAGGTGTTGCCGAATCGAAACGCCGCCGCCACAGGCGGCAAAGATTGCCCCTTTCCACCCGCTATTTTTCTTGTAAGTTCGGCTTTTTGCCGGGCTTGTGTGCTTTGTCGCGGGGCCCCGGCCGATGCGCGGCACGGACGTTGCACTCCCCAAAGACGGAGCGACTCCCGCCGGAGCGCTCCATCCGCCCTCGGAGGCGAAGAATGGACGAAACGACTCTATGCCAGCGGCTCCAGGAGATCGTCGAGGCCCTGACGGCCCCCGCGGCGACCGACGAGCCCCGCGCATCCAGGGGCACGTACGCCTCGCATCTCCCGGCCCCGACGGCCCAGAGCGCCCAGCAGCTCCTGGACTACCTGCGGCTGCGGGTGAAGTACCTGACGTTCGACCTGGAAGCGACGCGGCGCGAGAACCGGTACCTGCGGCAGATGCTCGAGCGCCGCCAAAACCTGGGAGAGCCGCCCGAGAATCTCTGACCCGACCCTTGGACGACCTCGCCGCAGTTTGTGCCTTTCCTGACGGCGAGGTCTAGGTCGCCGGGGCACGGCGCCGCAACACGCGCCGTGCCCCTTTATGCGCCGCCGGCGGGGGCGGTACGACGTCCGAGTCGCGCAGCAGGACGACCGGCGGGCGGCCGCCTCAGCGGCCCTCGTCGCCCGAGCGGCCCGAACCCAAGCGGCGGTAAGGCCGGTTGTCCTGGTAACCCTCCAGGCGCCGGCGGATGGGGCGGGCAAGCGTGGTCCCGTCCTTGCTGTCCTTCCGCTCGGCCAGACGGAGCGCCTGCCGGGCAATCTGAATGGCCTCGGTAAAGCGCCCGACCTCCGCGCACGCCGCCGCCAGGGTATCGAGGGTCTGGAGGTTCGGGCTGGCCTGGAACGCCCGCCCCGCCAGCCTGATCGCCTCGGCGCCGTTTCGAACCGTCGGATCGGCGCTGGTGGCCAGCACCCACGCCAGTCCCGCCTGCGCCGCCTGAGAGTCCCGCTTCAGCTCCAGGAGCTTGCGGTAATGCCCGACGGCCTCGGCGTCCCTGCCCAGACGCATGAGCGCCTCGGCCAGCGCGTACCGGGCCTTCACGTTCCTCGGGTTCACCTGCACGGTGAGGGCGTAATGGTGCGCCGCCCGGCCGGGGCTTCCCTGGTGGGCGAAGAGACTGGCGAGGTTGAACTGGGTCTGCTCCGAGCAGGGCGCGTGCTCGGCGGCGATGGAAAAGTGGCGGATGGCCCGGTCGAACTCCTTCTGCTTGGCCAGGGCGGTGCCGAGGTTGTGGTGGGCGATGAAGTTCTCCGGCTCGATGGCGACGGCCTGGTTGAGATACTGGATGGCGCGGTCCACGTCGCCGCGGTCCAGGTACAGGTAGCCCAGCTCGCCGACGGCGTCGGAGTTCTCCGGCATCAGCTCGCTGGCCCTGGAGAGCTGCTCGACGTAGTAGGCGAGGTCGCCCTTCTCGTGCTGGTGGTAGCTTCCCAGGTAGAGGTGCAGCTCGGCGTGGAAGTTGCACTTCTCCTCGCGGAACGGCCCGGGCAGGGCGGAGGCGAGCGCCGCCGCCAGCGCGCAGGCGCCGGCGAGGGCAATTCGCCGCCCCTGGCGCCGGCGAACCGCCTCGACCGCACACACGCAGCCCCCCGCGGCGAGGACCGAAAACAACGGGATCACCACCACGCGGTATCGCCCGGCGACGAAGACCACGATGACCGACGCCGCATACAGCAGCAGGAACAGCCACAACACAGCCGGCACCCGCCGCCGACACAGCGCCAGCCCCGCCGCCGCCACCGGCAGCAGCACCCCGAAAGGAAACCCGAACCGCCCCACCTTCCACACCAGCACCCCCAGCAGGGACGACCACCGGCGGAACATGTAGATGTCCACGTTCCGGGGGATCTCCCGGGAGCTGACGAACTGCACCGCCTTCCGCCCGAGCCCGGCGGCAAAGCCGGCGGGGTCGGAGGCGGCATAGTCCCTCGCCCGGCGGAGGAAGTATCGCTGCTGCTGCCCGAGGCCCTTGCAGCCGTGGCGCAGAGGCTCGTCCGACAGCCGGCGCCACTCCCACCCGGGGCGGACGGTCAGCGTCTTCTCGACGTCGGGGTTGTTGCCGATGTACAGGTTGATGCCGCCGGAGGAAGGCAGGAAGGAGGCCCGGCCGGTCTGCCAGTACGCCAGCAGCGCCAGCGGGGCGGCGACGGCCAGAAAGCCCGCAAGCCCCGCAAGCATGCCCGGGCCGATCTGCCGCCGCCGGCCGTCCCGCCACACGCGCGCCGCCAGCCAGACGCACCCGCCCACCAGGGGCGGAAGGAACACCGGGCGGGTGATCATCGCCAAGGCGCCCGCCAGCCCCAGCGCGAAGCACTCCCGCCGGCCGGTCCTGTCCCGCGCCCTCAGAAACAGCAGCACCAGCAGCGCGGACCACATCGCCGCCGGCCCGGCCGCCAGCAGCTCGGTCTCGAAGAAGATCAGCGGGCCGTAGAAGGCCGTGATCCCGGCCGCGATCAGCCCGCCCCGTCGGCCGAACAGCCTCTTTCCCAGCCAATACGTCAGCACGCAGGTGCCCCCCCCCAGCACGACCTGAACGACCTTGGCGAAGAGGATCGAGGAGCCGCTGACGGCGTAGAGGACGGCCAGAAAGAACGGGTACAGGAAGGGCTGCCAGAAGAACCCCTCGCCCAGGAAGCGCTTCTCGGCAAGGTCGCGGGCGAGGCGGTGATAGGTCCCGGCGTCCACGACGGGCCTGGCAAACGTCGGGTTCTCGGCGCTCTGGGCCAGGAACACCAGCCGCACCGCCAAGGCGACGGCGAAGACCCCCAGGACGAACCACCGCTCGGCTGGATCGCGACGGGCGGCCTGGCCCGGCCCCGCCGGCGCCTGCTCGTTCATCCTCAGGCCTCCTCTCACCGCCCGTCCCGACGGACGCGCACGACCGGCACGGAAGGGATTCTACCCGCGCCCCCCCGGGCCGGACAAGCAGCCCCGGCCGCCGGGGCTCGCACCAGCAGCCTCCGCTGCCGGGCGGAAGAGAAAGCCCACCCGGGCGTGGGTGGGCTTTTCGCGCGATTTCGGGGCGGTGCGGAGGCCGCTATTGCACCAGGTAGCTGTCGGAGTGGTTGGCCGGTCCCTGGTCGGCGGCCGAGCCGTCCGCTCCGGCGGCGGGAATGCTGCCGGCGGTGTCCGTGCCATCGGCCTCGTTGGCGCGGGTATAGAT
>CAZNSB010000350.1:0-5686 GCA_964575155.1 uncultured Planctomycetaceae bacterium
TCCAACAGGCGATCCACGCCCCCGGCCTTGCTGCTGTCCCCGCAGAGCAGCGGGTGGTCGCCGAGGACCCACAGGTCGCCCGGTTGAGTAATCGCCTCATCGGGCGGCTCGGGCACCTCGTCCGGGTCCGTCAGGCCTTCGCCGACGCCCGGGTCCAGTAGCCGGGCCAGCTCGTCCTGGTCGAAGCCCAGCAGGCCCAGGTCGAAGTCCATGCCCTGGAGGTCCTTCAACTCGATAGGCAGCAGCTCGTAGTCCCAGCCGGCGATGCTGGCGGTCTGGTTGTCGGCCAGCCTGTACGCCTTGATCTGGGCCTCCGTCAGGTCCGTGGCCACGTGCACGGGGACTTTCTTGAGCCCGAGCTTCTTCGCCGCTTTCCATCTCGTGTGCCCGACGATGATGATGCTGTCACCGTCCACCACGATGGGCTGCCGCCAGCCAAACTCTTTCAGGCTGGCGGCTACAGCTTCCACGGCGGCGTCATTGACGCGCGGGTTGCCCGGGTACGGTCGGATGTCGTCGATATTCCGCTGTTCGATCTTCATCTGCGTGTCCATGAGGTGTTTTTCTCCGAAAACAAACTGTGCTGAGTACGGCGGCTATTCCCGCCCCGGTCTCCTGCGTGATTTGGCCCGGAAGTACCTGTGGGCGCGAGGTTCGCCCACGTCGCGACGTTCGCCGGAAGTGGCAGGGCCGGCCGGATCGGCCGAGATCTTCGAACGTGGGCCAACGTGGGCGGCCAGTGGGCTCGCACCGGCCCGAGTCCACCGGTGGAACTGCCCCGAATGGCCACGGTGTTCACGCGCATGGGCTAAGCCTTTCAATTGAGGGAAGTTGCAACGAGGGGTCCAAGACATGCGCCAAGAAGGCGGTCAGATTCGGTTCAAAGATACGCCAGTCGCCCCGATTCGACCGGCGGAGCCGGTCGAATCGAGCAGGGGAACAGGTGAGCAGGTGAAACGGCGGCAGAGCCGGGACTTGCGTCTTGACTTCACGTCGCGAAGGAGCCGCTCACCTCCGGTCTCCTGGCCCTGAGCGAGCGAAGCGAGTCGAAGGGCTGTTCACCTGATCAACTGCTCAAGGGGAACGCCAAATGGCCTTCATGTTCGAAAAGCTCGACGTATACCAGAAGGCCGTTCGCTTCATTGATCAGATCACAAGTCTGACCCAGGGCTTCCCGCGCGGCTACTACTTCCTCACGGACCAACTGAACAGGGCGGCACTGCCCGGGATCGAGAACCGCTTCTCGGAAACGGTCGCGCAAGGGTGCGTGACGACCATCAGATAGGCCTTCACCCACGGGTGCCGCCGGTCGGCAATGGTGTAGATGCCGCGCTCGACCAGCGGGGGCGTCAGCAGCAGTTAGGGCTGTGCTTCCGGGCCGAGAAGCCTTAGGGTTCCCGCAAAAATAACTTGAACGGCAAGCCGGCGTCCGGGCCCATGCCGAGAGCCCCAGAGCGGTGGCGATTGCCCAAGTTATTTCTGCAGGAGCCCTCACCCCCTCTTTGGCTCGCGGAAGACAGGGGGCTTGGCCAGGGTGAAGAGCACGACCTCTTCGCCGGTCAGGGTGCTGATGTCGTGGTGGAGGCTGACCACCTTGACCCCGGTGATGTCCTGCACCATGGCCTCCAGGGCCGGCCGCGCCGTCTCCACCAACTGGGTCCGCACCTGCTTGAGCAGGCCCCGTCCCTTCTCGGCCGGGAGTGTCTTGACCAACTGCTGTTCGGCCGCTGTCAGGACGCCCTGGAGACGGACTATGAGAAGATCGTCGATCAGGTGAGTGCGGATGTCCTTGGGTCCGCGGCCCATGTACTCCTGCTCGAAGCGCCCGACCCCTTCGCAGATGGCGGCTTCGATTTCGCCTTGCGTCTTCATAAGCACCTCAAACTCGCGGCGATTCGCGAGCATCGAGCCCGCGAGGCAATGACCACGATGGCCCGGCACAGCCCGGGCCGACCATCGCCCTCTAGTTCCAAGGGTAACCCCCAACCTACCGGGAACGGAGGGAAATTTCCAGAATTGGCTTGTTTCGTACGCCCCCGTTCGGCGATATTAGTTAAAAGTTGGAGTTGTGCATTGGCTCCAAGTCGGATGACTAGATGAAGGGCAGCCCGGCCGTGCCGGCAGGCCCGTTGACGAGTAAGCCGACGCGGATCAGACCCTTGGGTGCCGAGCCGCGTCGGCTTTTTTTCGTCTTAGACGTTGCCGGACAGCAGCACTGGCTCGAAGCAAAGGACAGCCAGAGATGGGAGCATACTGATGAGCGAGCCCCGGCCGACCATGGCGCAGGAGATCGCGGAGGCGGTGATCGCCTTCCAGCAGCAGACGACCGGCCACGCGCCCAAGGCGGTCACGGTGGTCCTGAGTCAGGACACGCTGGTGATCACGCTGCACGAAGCCCTCTCGCCAGCCGAGAAGGACCTGGCCAGGAGCCCGGAAGGCGCCGCGCAGGTGGAGGAGTTCCACCGACAGCTCTTCAGCAACTCCTCCCAGTCGCTGCGGGAGGAGATCAGGAGAATCACCGGCGTGGAGGTGCGAGAAGCCGTCGCGGAGATCGAGCCGACGACGGGGGCCGTAGTCCAGGCCTTCACGAGCAGCGCCATGGTGCAGATGTTCCGCCTGGCCCAGACCGTGCCCGGGGAAAGTTGGAGCGGGCGTACGCCCGGTGAGCCGTTGAGTGAAGGAAGTTGACCCATGGAAACACATCGCCAAGCCAATCGTCCCGGCGGCCGGAGAGGGCGTCTGCGGATCGTCTGTCCGGCCTATCCCGCCTTCAACATCTACTCGCGCCCCGCCAAGGTGATGACCGCACTGGGTCCTGTGTGCGTCGCCACGGCCGTGCAGGACGTCCCGGGATGGGACGCAGAAGTCATCGACGAGAACAACTATCGGCGCGGCCCGACGGACGCGGCTGGTAGACCCGACCATGAGGCCATGCAGCGAGCCAGGCCTGCCGACGTCGTGGGACTGTACGGCGGGCTGACGAGCACGATCCCCCGGCTGTTTGAGATCGCCAGGCAGTACAAGGCCCTGGGCGCGCGCACCATCGCGGGCGGACAGCATTTCGTCGAGGACAACATCCGGGAGGCCTTGCACAACGGCATCGACATCGTGGTCATCGGGGAGGGCGAGAAGACGATCGCGGAGTTGCTCGCGTGCTTCGACGGACGCGGAAAGCTCTCGGAGGTCCGGGGAATTGCCTATCTGGCCGACGGCGAGCTGGTGCGGACACCGGAGCGGGAGCCGATCACCGCCTTCGACGAGCTTCCCATCCCCGACTTCTCCGTCCTTCGCCACGCCCGGATGGCGTACTACCCGGTGTCGGGGATGCGCGGCTGCGGGATGAACTGCGAGTTCTGCGCCGTGAAGGGCAAACCTCGTTTCGCCTCCGCTGAACGCATGATGGAGCAGTTCGCGTCGATCCATGAGAAACGGGGCGGGGAGGTCTTCTTCATCGTCGACGACCTGTTCGGGCAGAACCGGCGCGAGACCCTTCGCCTGTGCCGGATGCTGCGGGATTACCAGGCGCAGGTTGGAGTCAGGTTCGGCATCACGGTGCAGATCAGACTCGACAAGGCCCGAGACGGCGAGCTGCTCCAGGCCATGCGCCAGGCAGGGATCAACATCCTGGCCATCGGTTTCGAATCACCCATCGCCGAAGAGCTCAAGGCGATGAACAAACGCCTCGACCCGCGGGAGATGATTGACTTGACTCGGCTGTACCGCGAAGCCGGCTTCCGCGTCCATGGCATGTTCATCTTCGGCTATCCGATGAGAGAGGGGCAATCCTTCCGCATGACGGCCGAAGAGCGGCTCGGGCGGTTCAAGCGCTTCATTCGCCGAGCGCGCCTGGACACGGTGCAGGTTCTGCTCCCGGGACCGCTGCCCGGCACCGAGCTCACCCGCCGCCTGCGACGGCAGAAGCGTATCTACCCCATCGATTACGTCGGCTGGGAGTACTACGACGGGAATTTCCCGCTCTTCGAACCCGATGAGCCGTTGACGGCCGAGAGCATGCAGTACGCCGCCCGCCGGATTATGCGGTGGTTCTACGGGCCCCGCCACATTCTCGCCGTGGGAATGAGCATTCTGTCTTTTCCCGCCGTGGTGTTCTGGCTGCATAGGCTCCGCGAGGGGTGGCTCCGCTGGTCCCGCCGTTGGCGGACCAGTGTCTACCGGGCCGGCGGCTGGCTGCTCCTGAGGAAATGGGTCGCCGCCCTCAGGAAGGACGGTTTCCTGAGCAGGCTTGCGGAGGCGAAGAAGAACTCCGCCCACAGAGGCGGCCACGAATCCTACAGCGGCTGACTGAGGCCCCCCAAGTGCAGGTGCATGATGCGACTCTATCTGATCAATCCGAACAACCCGCTGGTGAGCCTGGCCAAGGTCAAGCAGAGCCGGTGGAATCGCTACCGCGTGTGGAAGCCCCTGGGTCTTCTGGTCCTGGCCGGCATGACGCCGCCGGAATGGGAGATCACGGTCATCGACGAGAACCTCCGCGCGGCGGATTACTCGACGATGCCCCGGCCGGACCTGGTCGGGATTACCGCCTTCACTTCCCAGGCCAGCCGGGCGTACGAGGTGGCGAGGCAGTTTCGCCGCCGCGGCGTGAGCGTGGTCATGGGCGGGATTCACGCCACCATGTGCAGTGAGGAAGCTCTGGGCCGTGTTGATGCGATCGTCACGGGCGAGGCCGAGAGCGTCTGGGCGACCGTTCTGAAAGATGCGCGGCGGGGCCGGTTGCAGAGAACGTACGCCGGCAACCACGTTGACCTGGCCGAGGTCCCGCCGGCCAGGCACGACCTCTTGGCGGAAGGCTATGCCTTTGGCTCCATTCAGACCACCCGAGGGTGCCCGCTGGATTGCAGCTTCTGCAGCGTGTCGGCCTTTAACGGCACCCGCTACCGTCACCGGCCCATAGCCAGTGTGATCGAGGAGCTCCAGTCCATCCGGGAGAAGTGGGTCCTGGTGGTGGATGACAATCTCATCGGCACCAGCGCGGCACATATTGCGCGTGCGAAGGATCTGTTCCGCGCGATGATCCGAGCCGACCTCGGCAAGAACTGGATCGGCCAGGTCACCATCAACATGGCTGACGATGAGGAGTTGCTGGACTTGGCCGCGCGGGCCGGATGCCGGGGCGTGTTCATCGGATTTGAGTCCCCTAGCGCCGCGGGGCTCGCCGAGGTCGGCAAGAAGTTCAATCTGCTCAATGGGCGGGACTTCAGGGCCTCGGTCCGTCGGATCCATCGCCACAACATCCTGGTCGTCGGATCGTTCATCATGGGGCTGGACGCGGATGAGCCGGGCATCGGCCGGCAGATTGCCGGGGCAGCCAGCCACTACGGCGTGGACCTCCTCAACGCCCTGTTCCTGACCCCGCTGCCGGGCACCCGCCTGTGGGACCGGATGGCGTTGGAGGATCGCATTGCCGCCGATGATTTCCCGCGAGACTGGCAGTACTACACGCTGACCTTCCCCACGGCCCGCTACAAGCACTTCTCCCGGGACCAGATCCTGGAGGAGATGAATGCCTGCGACCGCGGCTTCTATTCGTGGCGGCGCATTCTGTGGCGCGTGCTCGGAAGTTTCCTGAGGCGGCGGCGGCCGATTCTCTCGCTGGTGGGCAATCTTTCATATCGGAACAACGCCCGTTTGAGCCGAAGCAGCTACGGCCAACTTGGCACCCCGG
>CAZNSB010000351.1:0-5684 GCA_964575155.1 uncultured Planctomycetaceae bacterium
CCCCAGGGGTCGCCGTCGGCGGGGTCGCCGTTGCCGCAGTTGCCGTCCAGGGAGAAGTTGGAGAAGGCCGGGACGCTCTTGTCGAATGGGAATCCATATATAAGCGTGTATACTTCGGGGCTGATCCGCCCGCCGCCCCAGGCGCCGACGAAGGTCTGGCGGGCGTCGCGCAGGGCCGCCCAGCCCTTCGGGTCGTCCTGCCAGCCGAACTCGATCGCGTGCCCGGACTCCTTCCCCCCGTGGACGCAGAGGAAGAAGGGGATGTCGCGCGCGGGGTCGTGGTTGAGGAACCACCCGATGTCCACCAGGTCCCAGGCCCGGTGCCCGTCCACGGTCATCGCGGTCTCGGGCGGGCCGAAGCGCGTGAACATCGATCGCATGGCCGGGTTCCACTTCTGGTCGAAGTTGATCTCGTACGAACCGTTGCGGGCGAGCTTGACCAGCTCGGGGTGGCGCAGGGCCCAGGCGGTGTCCAGCCCGGTGAGCATGACCTTGTTGGGATCGATCTTGTGGTGCCGGCGGACCCAGGAGATGACGTACTGGAAGTAGCGGTCGGCGTAGTAGTCCACCTTGGACTGGCGGATGCTCAGGAAGGTTCCCAGCCCCTGGCTGTAGGCGATCTGCCCGCTGTGCGAGAAGCGCCCCCGGATCGACAGCCCGAGGAAGCCCCTCCCCGCGCCGCCGATGGACAGCCCGGTCTTGCCCGGGCTGAAGTCGGGGGGGGTCTCGACGATGACCCGCAGCGGCTTCTGGAAGGGCAGGTTGCAGCAGGGCGGGGCGGGCCAGCAGTAGTACTTCGACTGGAGGGACTTCTTCCGCCGCGGGTCCACCTGGTAGTACTGGAGGACCGGCATGATGGGGGCGGGCTTCTCGGCGACGGGCTGGGCGAGGCTGTTGGGCGGGCCGATGTCGGCCGTGTTCTCCGTGCCGTCCTTGACCACGGTGACGGCGTAGTAGGACTTCCCCGCCTCCTGTGGCGTGTACATGTAGAACGCCTGCCCGTGGGCGAGGGTCTTGCCCGCCTCGATGCAGTACATGGGGATCCAGTTCTCGGGCACCTCGCGCTGGTTGTAGTACTCGCCGGAGACGGCGACCTTTCGCATGCTCTCGTCGTACCCGCAGAGCGCGTCGGCCTCGCCGACCAGCTCGGCGTCCTGGAGCGTCGCGGCGGTGATCCTGCCCGGCGAGCGGTACACGCGGTACTTGATGTCGGGGAAGCCCTTCCGGCGGATCAGTTGCGGGGGCTGCTGGGTCCCCTTCTTCCCGTCGATCACCGTGATCATCTGAAGCCGGCGGAGCTCGCCCTGGCGGATGGCGGGGATCCTGGGGGCGCCGTGGAAGCCCGGCCCGGGCTCGTCGGCGACCTCCGTCTTCCGCCGGTCGATCTTGGTCACCCAGCAGGTCTTCCCGGGCGCCGGGCGGAACCGGGGCAGCTCCGTCCAAGTCAGGAAGGTCTGCCCGTCGTGATAGACGGCCTGGAGACCGGTGACCTGGGGCGGGGGCTTTTTGGGCTTGCCCTCATAGAGGACCTCGAGGTACGCCGTGTCCGGATCGAAGGTCTCGCTGCGGGCCAGGGCCAGCCCGAGGTTCCGGGTCGGATCGGCCACCCAGCGCCGGACGGCGTCGGTGGCGTCGAAGGACTTGAACGAGGGCTTCTCGAGTGCCAGGAGCTTACCGGCGTCGGGGCGTGCGGGGTCTTCGAGGAGGCGGATCTCTATGGGCTCGGCCGGCTGGGCGACGCGCTGGTTCCTCAGCGAGGCGTGGTGGACGCGCGTGCCTTTGGGCAGGGCCGAAAGGTCAAACAGCAGGCAGCGCACCTGGCCGCGCTGGATGAGCTTCATGGTGTCGGGGTAGGTGCAGTGAATCCCCGCCGGGCCCCAGCGCTCGCGGACCACGCCGGCGGAGGCGGCGCTGACGCACAGCAGACACGAAGCCAGCATGCACGGGATGCGTCTCATGGCAGCTTTCCTCTTCACATGCCGGGGCCGCCGCTTGCTGCCGCGGCCTTCACTTCGGCGTCACGATCAGGCGGCCGCCGACGCCGGGGATCGAAAGCTTCGGCACCGTCACCAGCCCGTCGGCGCCCACGGTGACTTCGCCGTCGGCGGCCTTCGTGTAGCGGTCTTCGGCCTTGGGCTTCCACCGCCAGGCGTAGGTCTTGCCCCCGGCGACCTTGAACTTCTGGAGTCGGCGGAGGGTCACGCCCGCGGCGACGGACCGGCCCCGCCTGGCCGTGCTCCGCAGGGTGATCTCGAAGCGTTCGGGGCTGTCGAGGAGGTCGTGGGTGTCCCATGCCAGCCCGTCGTTGAGGTTGCCGGTCCACCGGCCCTTCGGGCTGTCCTTGTAGAGCATCTCCGAGCCTGGGTCCTTGAAGGCCGGCATCGCCAGGTCCTTCCGCACGTCCACCTGGAGCATCCGCGACCAGTTTCCCGTCGTGCTGATCGGCATCATCGCCCCCCCGCCCCACGTGCCGAACCGCGCCATCACACTGTGCCCCTTGTCGAGCATGGCCAGGAAGAAGTCCCGCGTCGGGCCGTACACGTGCTTGTCCGTCATCGTGACCACGGGCAGCTCCGTGGTGGCCGGCAGCCTCCGCACCGCGGCGGTGCAGTCCAGCTCGTCCCAGACGCTCCCGGGTCCGCCCTGCCCCGTGCTGGTCTTCAGGTCCCACGCGACCTTGCCCCACAGCCGCTCGACCTTCGGGACGTACTTCCCGCCCCTGACCTGCGCCAGCCTGACGATGGAGGCCCGGTAATCGGGGTGGGGTCCTCGCCCGGTCAGGACCATGTTGAAGAGGTCGGGGTGGCGCAGCCCCAGGTGCAGCGCCCCCGAGGCGCAGCTTCCGCGCATCCCCGTGACGAGGATTCGCCCGCGGTCCACCGGCCAGTTCCTGGCGGCCCAGTCCAGGAACCACAGCAGCCGCCGCTCCGTGTAGTTGTGGATGAGGCCCTGGCGGAAGGACTTCAGCGTCCCCACCGCCTCGTGGTAGCCGTACCACCAGCTCCGAAACGGGAAGTCGTGCGGCGCGACCACGATGCTGTCGAGCTGGAGGCGGTACGGCGCGACGTAGTACGACCGGCCGTCGCGGTGGAGGTACAGCTCCAGCGGCACGGACTTACCCAGCGGCTTGGGCACGGCCACGGACCAGTTGTAGTACTGGCTGGGCAGGTTCACGTAGGGCGGGCCGACCCAGCGGACGTAGTGGTATCGCGTCTCGTGGTAGTTCCAGTACGGGCGGGGCGGGAAGATCTTCTGGAGCACCGGCAGCGGCTCTGCGGTGGCCTCGGTCAGCGGGGCGGAGAGGCTGTTGCCCTTCGACAACGCCGTCGTGTTCTGAACGCCGTCCACCGACGTGACCACGGCGTAGTAGAACTTGCCTTTCTCACCGGCCGTGTGCACGTACAGACCCGTCCCTCGCGGCAGCGGCTGGCCCTTGTCCCGGATCACCAGCCGCTCCATCTTGCAGTCCACGCCGTACTTCCCGTCCACTCGGGCGCTGACGAACGGGTTCCATTGGCCGTGATACAAGGCGTACTGGTTGGCCAGCAGGTCGTCGATGGGCTTCTCGATGTTCCGCCCGTTGACGTTCCAGCAGGACAGGCCCTTGACGCGGGCGATGCACTCGGCTTGTGCGAGGGTCTCTGCGTTGATGGGCTTCGGGCTGCGATAGACGCAGTAGCGGATCTCTCGTTCCCGGTCGAGGCCGGCGATGACCTTTTGGAGCTGCGCCCAGGGGGGCTCGTCGCTGGTGACCGGGTCGGCGATCTCCTTCCAGGTCAGGAAGGTCTGCCCGCTGCGGTGGAAGGCCTTCAGGGCGGTGACCTGCGGGGGGACCTCTTTCGGACGGCCTTCGTACGTCACCTCCAGCCGGGTCCGCTCGACGTCCCAGTGGGGGAACTGCTTGACGAGGAGCCCTCGGCTGGCCTTTCCCCCGGCCCGGGAGCGGACGGCCTCGGTGGCGTCGAAGCGATCGAACCAGCCCCCGCGCAGCGAGAGCGGCTTGCCGGGCTTTGCCGGCCTCCGCCCCTCTCCCAGCGGGTAGATGAGGATGTCCTGGAGGAACGCCTCGTCCTCGCCGTGGAGGCCCTGGGTCCGGCGGACGATCAGATCGGCCCTGTGGATCTTCGGCTTCTCGCCCAGCGCGGCCAGGTCGAACCGGATCACCTGCCCCGCCGAGGACCGGGATGCGATCTTCAGCCGAACCGTCGCCACCGCACCCCCCGCCGCCGCGGCACCCAGCACCATTGCCGCCAGAATCGCGGCCGGAATCAGTTTCTTGCCGGCATTCTCGTTCACGGTCTGATACCTTTCTTTACACGGACTGCGGGAAGGTCTTCACTCCCGTCATCGGCCAAGACAGTCATCTTGCCGCGCATGCCCGTCGCACGCGCCGTCGAACCCGCGATCCGCCGCGGGTCAGTGCCTGGCGGGCGAGCGGCCGCCTCTCCTGCGCCCGCCCTTGCGCTTCATGGCCTCTCGCTGCTCGTCGGTGAGGATTTCCTTGCTGATCCTGGCTTTGATCTTCTTCAGCGCCTCACCGGCGGCCTTGGGGTCGGACAGGTTGACGCCCTGGGTGCCCCTGGCATAGGCCAGGGCGATCTTGGCCCGCTGTGGCCCCGTCAGCCGGGCATTGCCGTATTGCCCCAGCAGCCGATTCACCCCCAGGGCCGCCCGCTGGGGCGGCTTGAGAACCTCCTTGTCGACGTGGTCTTGGAGGTCACGCAGGACCCGCCCCAACTGCCTCCTGGTCTTGCCCTTGGACATCTGCGCGTACCTGGCCCGGATGGCGGCCTTCTGGGCGTCGGTGAGGTGGGCGGCGGCCAGGTTCCTCAGCACCGGCTGGAGCGCCAGGTCGGTCCGCTGCGCGTCGGTAAGGATCTTCCTGCGGACCTCGGCGGCGAGGGCCTGCCGCAGCCGCCATCGCCCCTTCCACTCGCCCGTGTCGATCTTCTCGGCGAGCCTCTCGCGGGCGACGCGGATCTGCGACTTCTGGGCGTCCGTGAACTCGATGCCGTGGAAGTCGCGGGGGAGGGTCCGGATGATCTCGTCCGCGTCGGACTTGGCGGCCTCGGCGTCGGGTGCGACCTTCCAGCGCGGGTGGAGGGTGCCCCGCGCCAGCTCCTTGTTGGCGGCCTGGCGTTCGGCCCCGGTGAGCTTGCCGTCGGAGTTCCTGTCGAACCGCCGCAGAAGCCGGCGCCGCATCGCCTCTCGGAAGGCCTGCGCCTCGGGCCAGTTCAGCATCCCGCTGCCGTCGGCGTCGTGCCCGGCGGCGTCCTTCCATCGGTCGGAAGCGCGGACGAACGACCCTTCCTTGCCGGCGACGGCCTTGAACTCCTCCGACGACAGCTCCCCGTCCACGCCGGCGGCGTGGAAGAAACGGTTGCGCTCGTCGGACTCGATGTCCGTCTCCAAGAGGTCCTTGACGTGGTCCGCCGCGGCCGGGGCCGCGGGCGAGCTTCCCGCCAATCCGCCCGCCAGCACACAGACCAGCACCGCTCGGAACATGGCCCTTCCTTTCCCTGTTTTCAACCCCCCGCGTCCGGACGTGGACCGCACGGAACGGCATTCTACCACGAATCCCCGCCCCGGCGGCGGCGTTTCTCCGCCCGGGTCAGATCTCCCGCCCCACGGCCTTGGCGATGAGCTTCAGGGAGACGATCAGCTCGGCGAGGGCGGCGGGGGGG
>CAZNSB010000352.1:0-5677 GCA_964575155.1 uncultured Planctomycetaceae bacterium
CTTCTCCCTGGCCGCCTCGCGGTTGAACCGCAGCACGTGCGGCAGCAGGGCCGCGCACACGACCCCGTGGGAAATGTGGTACCGATACCCCACCGGGTGCGCCATGCCGTGCACCGCCCCCAGCCGGGCGTTCGTCAACGCCATCCCCGCCAGCAGCGAGCCGTACGACATCGCCTCCCGCGCCCGCCGGTCCCCGCCGTCGCGGTAGGCGGCGAGGAGGCTCGGGCGGATCAGCCTGACGGCCTGGAACGCCACCGCGTCGGTCAGCGGCGTGGCGCTGCGCGACAGGTAGCTCTCGACGCCCTGCACGAGCGCGTCCATGCCCGCGGCGGCGGTCACCTCCGGCGGGCACGAGACCGTCAGCTCCCCGTCCACGATCGCCGCCCGCGGCATCGGAAACGGGCGAATGCTCTCCTTGACGCCGCGCTCCGCGTCCGCCAGCACGCTGTTGTTCGTCACCTCCGCCCCCGTGCCCGCCGTCGTGGGAATCGCGATCCACTCCAGGCTCCCGGACGGGATCCGACGTTGCGAAAAGTACTCCCCTGTGGAACCCTCGGCGAAGGCCAGCCCCGCCGCCGCCTTGCCCACGTCGATCGCCGAGCCCCCGCCCGCCGCGACCACCAGCCGGCAGCCCTCCCGCGCAATGGCCTCGCGGGCCCGATCGACCGTCCGGGCGCTCGGTTCGGGATCGACCTCCTCGAACAGGACGACCGCCACGCCCGCCGATGCAAGCAGCTCGACCAGCCGCCCCGTCGTCCCCGCCGCGCGCAACGCCTTCCGCCCCGTCACCAGCAGCGCCTGCCCCACGCCGGAGGCAACCTCCCCGAGCCCCTCGACGCACCCCCAGCCCGTGATGATCCGTTTCGCCGTCCTGAATTCCGCAGCCATGAGGATGAGAGTATACGCATGATCCGCCGCCGTACAGCCCCTGGCAGCTCGTTGAAGAACGGGCTGCAGAGCAGGGGAGCAGGGGAGCACGAGAACAGGAGATCGACCCACGCGCCGAAATGGCTCTGAACGCTCGGGAATTGGCACCTTGCTCGCCTGCGGTCTCCTGCTCACCTGTTCTCCTGTTCTTCTTTCGGTCGTCCTGGGCATTCTTCAACGGGCCCCTAGCCCCGCAAGGGCGGGGTTCTCGCCCCGGCACCCACCGCCACTCGTGGAAATCCCTCTGGTCGAATCGCGGTTCGTCCGATACAATGGTGTGCAGAAAAGTCCGACGCTCTTCCGGGGGCGAATGGACTCGACCGGACGAGTTGAGGCGTGAGTGGCGTGCCGAGGTTCCAGGAGGCCTCGTAAAACACCTGGAAAACCACAATTGCCAGACCCTTGGCAATGGCCGCCTGATTAGGCGGCACGTCCCCGGCTCTTGCCCGCGAGGGCCGGACGGACGCAAGCAGCGGGCTGGCCGGTGCCGAGTCGCCCGGTTACCCCACCGGCGAGAACCCGTCGGGCTGGCCGAAGCGGAATCGTGTCGCTCGCGAGTCCGCCAGGCGAGACCTCTGTAAAGTACAGCGACTACGCACGTAGAGGCCCACGCCGAATCGTCACGGGACGCGGGTTCGATTCCCGCCGCCTCCAGTGAGCGTATCATTGCGAACCGCTCTCTGACGAAATGCGGCCCGTCAGGACATCCTGGCGGGCCGTTTCGCTAGGTCCAACCGGCACAAGCCTTTCGGCGATTCCTGCCGCCCTACCACTCCCCGCTGCGTCGGGACTCGGCCGGCCGAAAAGCGGGCGAGACAGGCGGTTTTCTCTCTCTTCGGCCGATTCCTATCTGATTCGTCGGGACTACCCACCCTCGCGTCCCGACGCGCTCAGATCGTTGATTTGAAAGACGTTCCAGGATTTGGCTGTCGGGACGTATGCGCTGTTTGATGGTGCCCGCCCAACTAGCGCGCGGGGCTTCGAAACACTGCGCCGCACGCGTAACCTCCCGCGAGGCCAGCCCTGCACGCTAGCGTCCGGCCTCCGGCCCGACTAAGATAGGGTTCCGCTTGGACCTGAGCCGAGAGCACTGTTCAATGGATTCGAAGACGGCAATGACCCCCAGTGATGTCCTGAAGGCCTTCCGCGAAGGTGAACTTGAACTCTACTGCCCGAGCATGCAGGTGCGTCAGGAAGCAAGCGACTGTCCTGTAGTCCACGCCGGGTCGGGCACTATCCGACAGACACCGGATCGGCGGCTGCATTTCAGGCTCGTGACCACGGAGACGACGTCGGACCAAGCGCGGCTGGCGAACATTCTATCCGGTGAGCATGGTAGGCCCGGGAAGCTGATCCCGGCCGACGCATACTATTCCTTTGCCGCGACGGATCTGTTTGCGTGGACATGGACGAGCCAGCGAATCCACATCGATGCGGCTTCTGGCCCCGGCGGGTCCTGCATTTTGGGGGACCTCCCGGTACTGGAGCACACGGAACCCAGCAGCAGGGATGGGAATCGCCTGACGTTGAGGTTCAGGAGTGATGTGGAGATCCCCTGTAACACGGCGACGGAAACGCGCACCCTGGTCGCTGAGCGAGAACTGCGTTCGGCCACTAGAAACGCCGCCAAGTTCGATGTCGGACCTTACAACTTCCTGCTCGAGAAGGACAGCGACGGCCTGACTGTCTCTGTTGATTCTGGGCGAGAAGAGATGGCGCCTCAGATCGAGACCCGTGTCGTCGAGTCGCTGCAGTTTGTAACGGCCCGTACTTTGAGTTGGATCCTCATGCAGAAGCAGGCTGGCGGGTGCAGCACTACATGTCTGCGCTCAAGCCATGCCGAACGTCCAACCAAACTCAGCTCTCCTGTTGAGTACCGTCACCTGCATTCTGCCGAGTCATCGGTGTGGCCGCTCTTCGGCAGGTACTTCGAACATATTCTCAGCTTCTCTGGCAAGAGCGCCTACGAGATGCATCCTCTTTCTGCATGGCTCAATTTCGTCCGAGACGCAAGTAGCGGGTCAATCTTCGCCAAGGGCCTCGGGCTGGGCATTGCCATTGAGGGTGTGCTGGCAGCCGAGTTCTCGGCAGCCGGCGAGCCCACAGTTGATGTCACATCGGCCGTCAAAGAAGCTGTGGCTTTCCTCGGCAACTGGGACGGCGATTCGCGGGTGAAGGAAAGGGCGCTCACCGCGCTCCGTGCCATGCTCCGCCCAAGGGCGAAGGACAGGCTGCTTTCCCTAGTGGCTGACGGGAGCATCCGCCGCAAGGATTTCAATGCGTGGGACGCGATTCGGAACCGGGCAGCCCACGCGCGGCCCCCGGAGAGGGAGAAGCTGCAGAAGTGGATCGACAACTGCTTCAGGGCAGAAGTGCTCCTCTATCACCTGATCTTTCGGGCCATCGGCTACGAAGGGCAATTCACGGACTACGGAGCCGATGGCTGGCCTCAAGTCGACTATCCCATCGCCCAAGCGGCGCGCGAGGAGCATCAGGGCTAACGACGCACAGCCGAGGGAGTGCCGTAGGGTCGTCGGCCAGACGTGCATACCCTCTTACAGCCAGTCGGGCTTGAACTGATCTGGTGTGTGGGTGTCCGTGTCATAGCGGAATATGTGGTCCCGCTTCTCCGGCCAACAGACCCAGGAGAGCCTGAGCAGGTCTCTGTCGCAGGACATGATCCCATCGCCCAACGCCATGAAAGCTATGTACAGGTTGTCGAAAAAAGGATTGGCAGGCTTAAGGCGGTCAGCTTCCCCATCGCCCACCCGCCAGAACTTCCAGGGAAGATACGCACGGTTCGAAAGCTCGAATCCGTAAGCCAGCCAATCCCTGTCGGGAACGAAGGAAGACGAGACCTTCAGACCGTGCTTGGCCGCGACATCGACAAATCCGCCGCGTGCTTCCATGGGCAGGGCCTCAAGAAAGCCAGGTGATGATAGCTGCCCCTCCAGGTGCTCGAAGAACGAACGAACGTCCATCCCTCGCACGTGCTTGAACGCAGCCTCATCTCCTGTTGCGTGCTGGACCGACGCTATGCGGCCCATTTCAGCGTCGTGACTGAGGCACGCGTTGCCCACTTCCCCGAGGGCATCAAGGATGTGCTGCACGGAGAAGGACTCCTTCATGACATCCCTTGGAGCGGATCTTGCAGACTGACCATGCACCACTTCCCATCGCAGTGCGTCGCTCCTGTCGACCCATGCATCTCCGGCTTCCCGGGCCTTGGCCAGACTGGCGGCGATCCTGCCATCCAACCTTCGTGTATCCTGTTCGCACAGCAGGTCCCTGTCCGCTAGGCGTTCGGTTGCGATTTCATACAGAAGTGTGTCCGTTAGGATGAAGCTGAACTGCTGCGACCGAAGAGCGCCGAGAACCCCCTGCCTAGCGGCGACCACAGCAGACTTGTCGAGAATCAGAAGAGACATTGGCCCGCCTCTTACCCACAGCAGGCGCGTTGTGCGCCCGGAACGCTAGCATGTTACCAGAGGCAACGACGGTGGGCAACGCGGCGTGGCGTCAGGAGATGGAACCCAGCCAGTGCCGCTGCATATCCCACCTGAGTGGAAGGCGTGCGCGCAGTCTGGCGAGCGAAAGGCCGCTTGGTTCAGCGCCTGCGAGGATGGTCTGAATGATGTCTGGTGAGAGAGCAGCCAGCTTGAGTATGCGACCAACATATGATCGGTCCACCTCGCAACGCTCGGCCAACCCATCGAGCGTAGGCACTTCCCCCGAATCCAGCATTTCCTGCCACCTATAGGCCCGGGCCAGGGCCAGCACCAGCGGGCCATTCCGCTGCGCCTCGGGTTCCGGCTCGACGTCCGAGGGCAGGATGATCTCCTTCCGGCCGCCGCGGGCCTTGAACGTCATCGGGACGTGGATGGTGACCGTAGCGCCGTCCTCGGCCATCTGCGCCTCGGCACCGTCGGCCAGTTCGGTCGCCAGGGACCGCAGGCCGTTGGTGCGTACCCCGATGTCCAGGCCGTCGGCGCTGAGGATGGCCTCCTTGATGAGCAGCTTGACGATCCGCTCCCGCTCGGCCGGGAACAACTCGTCCCACACCGGGTCCAGCTTCTGAAGGCCCTCCCGGACCTCATCCTCCGTCGGTCCGCCGTCGCCGATGGCTTCAGCTTGGGCGTCGACCTCCCGGATCTGACCCTCCGCCTCCGCGTACTCCTCGTTCAGCGTTCGCAGCTCCTCGGCCAAGGCGCCGTCGCCGTTGCCGCC
The DNA here is from genome assembly GCA_964575155.1 of uncultured Planctomycetaceae bacterium. Lineage (GTDB taxonomy): Bacteria > Planctomycetota > Phycisphaerae > SM23-33 > SM23-33 > CAZNSB01. The sequence continues at coordinate 5,155 of CAZNSB010000352.1, forward strand.
CGCCTGGACGAGCCTGCCGATCGCCTTCCTCAGCTCCCGCAACCGCTTCTCCAGCCGGGCCTTCTGCCGGGCCAGCTCCGCCGCCTGTTCCTTCGCTTGGTCCTGCGCGGCCCGGAACGTCCGGGCGATCATGTCCGGGCTGCGAAATACGCGCCGCAACTGCTCAATGACCGCGCCCTCGATCTGCCCGGCCGCCACCGACTTCACCGGGCAGGCGTCGTAGCCGTTCCGCTCCGCGTGGTTGCAGACGTAGTAGCGGTATCGCCTGCCGCGCCGCTTGGTGTGGCCCGCGCCCATCGCCTTCCCGCAGTGCCCGCACCGCAGGATGCCCTTCAGCAGCGCCGGCGCCTTCTGTCGGGTCTTATTGCCGCGTGCCTGGTAGTTCTCGGCCATGATCCGCTGGGCCCGGTCCCACAGCCGCCGGTCCAGGATGGCGTCGTGCTCGCCCGGGTAGCTCTTGCCCTTGTGGACGATCTCGCCGAGGTACTTCCGGTTGGTCAGCACCCGGTAGACGTAGACCTTG
>CAZNSB010000353.1:0-5663 GCA_964575155.1 uncultured Planctomycetaceae bacterium
CGGCGGGCGCGGGCGATGAGGGCGCCGACGACCAGCAGGACGACCAGCAGCACCAGGGCGGCGGCGGCGGGGCCGAAGCGGCGGATGCCCTTGGCGCCCTCGGGATAGGCCGGGCGCATCGTGAAGAACCGCCCCTGCCGCCGCGTCAGCCGCATCCGCGCGTTGATGGCCCATCCGGCTCCCTCCAGAATGGCGCTGAGGTCCCGCCGGCGCAGCTTCAGGAAGGCGATGATGGAGGTGGGGACGATCACCACCAGCACCGCGCAGCCCACCCCCAGGAGGATCTTCCACCAGTGCATCCCGCCGAGGGTCTTGGTGATGTAGGCCAACGCCGAGCCCAGGGCGGCCACGGCCACACCGCCGCCCATCAGCAGCCCCCCGGCCATCAGCCCGCCGGAAGGCTTGGCGGGGGCGGCCGACGGCGACGGGCCCAGGGCCGCGGCGGTCGTGGTGTCCAGCGCCTTCTCCGCCTTGGCCGTCAGCGACTCGATCTTCCCCGTCACCAGGGCGCCTATCCGCTTGAACGGAGAGACCAGCGCCTCGGCCGCGCTGATGGGGTTGTCGATGATCTGCGTCACCCGGGCGTCCCATTCCCGGCCGGTGATGTCCTCGAAGATGCCGCGCTTGCCGACGGCGAGGTTGCCCTTCCCGCCGGAGGTGACGGGGACGGCCACCTCGTAGACCTTCTCGCCCTCTTTGGTCATGATCTCGACGTACATGACGAACATGTTGCCGTTCCTGGCGATGGCGCTGTGGGCGGCGCGGTTGACGGTGCGGATGCTCAGGTTGAAGTGGCGCCCGTCCATGATCAGCGTCCCCATCTCGAACATCGCCCGCCGGTCGATGTCATACAGGTCGGGAAAGCTCACGAAATTGTTCGCCAACGCCTTCACGTGCGCCTGGTACAGGATCAGCTTCTCCGTCAGCCGGATGTTGTCCAGCACGAACGCCGTCTCCGCGCTCTCGGCGATCAGGGCCCAGACCGCGTCGGCGTGCGGGCCGGCGAGGTAGCCCTGCAGCTTCTCCTCCCCGAGGCCCTGGACGGCGGCGCCGGCCTCGGCCGCCGCCCAGCCCTCGTGCGCGGCGAAGGACTCCTTGACCCGCCGCCACTGCGGGCGGGCGATCTCGTCCGCCGCCTGGCCGAGGGCGGGCTTGACCACCTCGCGCTTCAGGTCGGCGACCGCCCCCGCGTAGCACGGGTTGATGGGGTCGGAGAAGGAGAGCTTCCTGTCGGCCCGCGGGCGGGCCAGGGGCGCCTGCCGGAGGGCGCGGTCGATCACGGCGGGGTCGTCGAAATCCAGCTTGCCCAGCTCCTCATCGGTCAGGCCGATCCGGCTGGCGAGGCGGGCGTCCATGGCGACGGCCTCGCACTGGGCGAAATACTGGTCCACCTTCTCCCGGAGCGACTGGAGGATGGCGAACGCCCGCGGCGTGCGCCCGCCCAGCGGCATGATGTCGGTGCCCGTCTCGCCGTCGGGGACGTTCGCGCGCGCCCGCCATTGCAGATGGGCGCGGGCCTCGCCCAGGAACCGCTCCAGTTGCTCCTTTCCGACGCCCTGCCCGCCGCCGGGATGCGGCGCGCCCCCCACCGTCGCCAGGATGTCCCCGATGAACTGCTTCACCTCGGCGTCGGGCGCCGCCTCGGGCAGCACGACGCCGGCTTCGCTGACGGGCTTGGCCTCCTGCTCGGTGCGGACCTGGCGGACCTCCTGGAGGGTGACCTCTTCGGCGTCCGGCTTGCCCAGCCGGGCGAGCATCTTGGCCGCCGATTCGCGGATGCGCTGCCCCTCGGGCTCATCGGCGTTGACGGCGTCCAACGGCAGGACCTGGCTGCCCGCGGCGATCCCCTCGTGCCGCGTCAGGGTCGCCAGCAGCCAGCGGACGGCGTCCTTCAGCTCGAAGCACATGATCCGCCCGTTGCGGTCGGTATCCACCAGGTCGAGAAAGGTCCCGTCGCAGTTGATGGTGCTGGTCGGCGCGCCGGTCGCCACCCAGTGGGCCTCGTCCAGCTCCAGCACCCGCTCGAGGTCGTCGGCGGTCTCGATCACCAGGTGATAGGAACGCCCGGACCGCTTGAAGGTCATCCTGCCGCCTGCTGGCATGGGCCCGCTCTCCTTCTGCCGCTTCAACCCGCCGCCCGTTGATCTGGCGCGTATGCTACGGGCGCGGTTCCGATATTGTCAATGTCGGCCGCCTGACTTCTTGACGCGGGGGGGGAAATCGGGGAGAGTGGAAAGTTCGGCGCGTCGAGACGGGCCGGCATAAGGAGACGAGGAATGTTCAACGGCATCTTTCAGATTCCCCAGCCGGTCAACGAGCGGGCCCTGGCGTACGCCCCCGGCAGCGAGGAGCGGGCCGAGCTGAAGGCCAAGCTCGACGAGCTGCTTTCGGGGCAGTGCGACGTGCCGATGGTCATCGGCGGGAAGGAGGTCCGCAGCGGCCGGACGGCCCCCATCCGCTGCCCGCACGACCACGGGCAGACCCTGGGCGCGTATCACCAGGGCAACGCCCTGTACGTGGAGCAGGCCATCGCCGCCGCCAACGAGGCCAAGCACGAGTGGTCGCGGATGCCCTGGGACTCCCGGGCGATCGTCTTCCTCAAGGCGGCCGAGCTGCTGGCCGGCAAGTACCGCCAGACGCTCAACGCCGCCAGCATGCTGAACATGTCCAAGACGCCCCACCAGGCGGAGATCGACTCGGCGTGCGAGCTGATCGACTTCTGGCGGTTCAACCCGCACTTCATGCAGATGGTCTACGGCGACCAGCCCCTCTCCACGAAGGGCGTGCTGAACTACATGGAGCACCGCCCGCTGGACGGGTTCGTGTTCGCCGTGACGCCGTTCAACTTCACGTCCATCGCCGGGAACCTGCCCACCGCCCCGGCGCTGATGGGCAACACGGTGGTTTGGAAGCCCGCCTCCGCCGCGGTCCTGCCGGCCCACTTCATCATGCAGGTCCTCGCCGAGGCCGGGCTGCCCCCCGGCGTGATCAACCTGGTCCTCGGCTCCGGGCCGATCATCGGCCCGCCCGCCCTGGACAACATCGGGCTGGGCGGGATCCACTTCACCGGGAGCACCAAGGTCTTCTCGACCATCTGGCTGGCGGTAGGCTCGGACATCCGCAAGTACGTTTCCTACCCCCGCATCGTCGGCGAGACCGGCGGGAAGAACTTCATCGTCGCCCACGCCAGCGCCGAGATCGACGCGCTGGTCGCCGCCCTCGTCCGCGGGGCCTTCGAGTACCAGGGCCAGAAGTGCTCCGCCGCCAGCCGGGCATACGTCCCCGATTCCATCTGGCCGAAGGTCAAGCAGCAGATGCTCGACGAGATCGCCACCATCCAGATGGGCGACGTCGCCGACTTCGGCAACTTCATGGGCGCGGTCATCGACAAGAACGCCTTCGACAACATCAGCGGGCACATCGACTACGCCCGCAGCAGCCCGGACCTGGAGGTCCTCATTGGCGGCGGGTGCGAGGACGGCAAAGGATACTTCATCGAGCCCACGGTCGCGCTGAGCAGGGACCCGAAGTCCCGGCTGATGGCGGAGGAGATCTTCGGCCCGGTGCTGACCGTGTACGTGTACCCGGAGAAGGAGTTCGACGAGACGCTGGAGCTGGTCGACCAGACCTCGCCGTATGCCCTGACCGGGTCGATCTTCGCGATCGAACGTTCCGCGGTCGTCAAGGCCATGGACGTGCTGCGCCACGCCGCCGGGAACTTCTACGTCAACGACAAGCCCACCGGCGCCGTCGTCGGGCAGCAGCCCTTCGGCGGCTCCCGCGCCTCCGGCACCAACGACAAGGCGGGAAGCTGGCTGAACCTGGAACGCTGGGTAACCCCCCGTACGATTAAGGAAACCTTCCTGCCGCCGACCGACTTCCGCTATCCGTACATGGCAGAGGAATAGAGGTACCCGAAATGTCCTGCAAAAACCTTGTCGCGTCGCTGCTGATGGTCCTTTGGACGGTCTCCTTCAGCCCGGCTGAAGAACCGAAGAAGGTCCTCCTGTTGGGCATGAAGCGAGATCACCCGCCCAAGACCCACGAATATATGGCCGGGCTGCACGTGCTGGCAAAATCGCTCGAGGGTGTATCCGGGCTGGAACTGGCCATCCACCAGGCCGATGAGCCGTGGCCGGAGGGCCCCGGGCTGCTCAAGGACGCCGACGGGATCGTGATGTTCCTCGGCGAAGGGTCGCGCTGGGAACAGACCGATCCGAAACGCTACCAAGCCCTAAGAGACTTGGCCGCCCGCGGCGGCGGGATCGTCGCGATCCATTGGGCCATCGGCGGCAAGGACGCCAAGTATATCCCGGGGCATCTCGACTTGGTGGGCGGCTGCCATGGCGGGCCCGATCGGAAGTACACCCTGACCGAAACCGACCTGAAAGTCGTCGACAAGCACCACCCGATCACGCTGGGCGTCCAGGACATGCGACTCGACGATGAGTACTACTACCGGCTCAAGTTCGCCAAGACGGGAACCATTCAGCCGTTGCTTCAGGCGACGATCGACGGCCAGCCGGAGACCGTGGCCTGGGCGTTCCAACGGCCCGACGGTGGCCGCTCGTTCGGTTTCGGAGGCATGCACTACCACCGCAATTGGCAGCGGGCCGCCTGCCGGCGCCTGATCGCCCAAGGACTGCTCTGGACGCTCAAAATGCCCATCCCCAAGGAAGGGCTCCCCGTCCAGGTCACCCCGGACGATCTGCAATTGAAATAGACCGCCGGCGCCCGCTCGCGGCTTAGCCCGTTAGTATCAAACACGAAAGGAAGCCCATGAAAAAGTCAATCGGACCAAGGACCATCGCTTACCCAACACCGGTTTGGGTGATCGGAACCTACGACAACAGCGACAAGCCCAACGTGGCGACCGTCGCCTGGGGCGGGATCTGCTGTTCCAGTCCCCCGTGCGTGACGATCTCCCTGCGAGCGGCCACCTACACGCACGGCAACATCACGGCGCGCAAGGCCTTCACGATCAGCATTCCTTCCGAGGCCCACGTCAAACAGGCCGACTATTTCGGCCTGGCTACCGGAGAAAAGGAGGACAAGCTCGCCAGGGCCCAACTCACGCCCGTGCGAAGCGAACTCGTGGATGCCCCCTACGTGAAGGAGTTCCCGCTGGTGCTGGAGTGCAACCTGCTGCACACCGCCGATTTGGGACAACACACGCAGTTCGTCGGCGAGATCATCGACGTCAAGGCCGACGAGGCGGTGTTGGGCGAAAACGGACTGCCGGACATCGAAAAGGTGCGGCCGATGCTCTTCGCGCCCACCGCGCGGACCTACTACGGAATCGGCGAGTCCCTCGGCAACGCCTTCTCGATCGGCCGGGAAGTCTAGCCGCGGGAAAAATAAAGGGGTCGGGAGTCTTTGATCTTGACAAGAGCGAAGGGGAGAGATAATATCCGGCTATGCCACGACGATTACGGGTTGCGAGCGGAGGATATGCGTACCACGTGCTGAATCGAGCCGTCGGTCGGAGACGCATTTTCCGAAAGCAGCGCGACTTTGAGGCGTTCGAGGAGGTGATCGGGGAGGCGAAAGCCCGTTTGCCGATGCGTCTCTTGGCGTGGTGCGTGATGGCCAATCACTGGCATTTTGTCCTCTGGCCCCGTGGCGATGGCGACTTGTCGGAGTTCATGCGGTGGCTGACGGTG
>CAZNSB010000354.1:0-5660 GCA_964575155.1 uncultured Planctomycetaceae bacterium
GCCCTGGCCGGCCCGGCCGACGCACAGGCCGCCGGCGGTCAGGCTGCCCCCCGTCAGCCGGTAGACCCCGCGGGCGGCGGCCTCGTAACCCAGCTCCGCGGTCGCGCTGCCGGCGTCCACGCTCCCGCCGGCCTGAACGAGCGCACCTGCCCCTCCGCGGCCGACGTGCAGGACGTCGGCGACCGCCAGGGTCGTGTTGTTCAGCCCCAGCGTCCCCGTCGCCCCGGCCGTGTCGCCGACGACGAGCCGGTTGGCCGTCACCGCGGCATCCGTGATGGTCAGGGCGGCGCCGGCGGCAGGGTCGTCGCCGACGAGCAGGCTCGCCTCGCCGCCGGAATGGGCAAGCGTATAGGCATGGCCGCCGGCGTCGAGGGTCACCTCGCCGGCGCGGACGATCAGCTTCTGGTTGACGAAGTTGCCGATCAGGCTGACGGTGCGGGCGCCGTCGGCGTCGAAGACGGGCGTGTCTCCGTGGCCGGGCGCCATGCCGCCCTCCCAGTTCGCGCCCAGGTGGAAATCGCCTCCGCCGCCGGCGGCCCATCGGATCTCCTCGCCCTGCGAGAGGACCGACTCGATCCACCCGGCAAACAGCGACACGCGCGTTGCCCCCATCAGGTCGCCGTAGTCTGCATCGGGCACGCCGTCGCCCCCGCTGGCGGAGGCGCCGAGGTAGGCGTTGACGCCGGCGAGTTGCGGCCCGTCCTGGGTATCGAGGAAGACGGCGCCGCCGCTGTCGCCGGGGGCGATGAGGTATTCCAGATCGAGCGGGGTGGGCGACCCCCAGGTGCTGTCGCCGGCATCCAGCGGGTTGTCGAAGTCGCAGAGGAGGAACTGGTTCAGGCCCCCGCCGATCGCGTCCGCCACATTCATGCCGGCCCGCTTCGTCCCCGCCGGCTCGGTGGCGCCGGTCAGCCCGGTGCCGGTCTTGCCGAAGCCGACGATCGTCGCCGCCTTCCCCAGCTCGTCGCTGCCGGTGTAGATGGACGCCGGCGCCACGTCCACCACAAGCTCGGCCAGCCGGACCACCGAAATGTCATAGCCGCCGCCCGTGCTTCCGGTCCAGTTGGGGTGAAGCTGAATCAGGGTGGCCCCGTAAGTTGGCTGCCCTTCCCCCAGCGAAAACCCAAACGAGGCCGGGGCTATGTCGTCCGCGACGTGGGCGGCGGTGAGCACGTAGTTCACGCCGATCAGCGTCCCCGAGCCCCCCAGCACACCGTCGTCGAGGATCACGCCGACGCTGGGGTAGCCGGCCGCCAAGGACGTGTAAAGGCCGTCGTCCCGGTCATGCCGGCGCGTGCCGGCAGCCACGGGCGAGGCGGAAACCACGATGAGCAGAGCCATGACAAGCCAGGACGCGGATGTACGGATTGCGCCACCCGTCTCGTTCATCGCACCGCCCCTCTCCTTAAGTGCCAACACCCGCAACTTCGGGCAATTCTAGATGGGCCGTCCTCTCAGCCGTGGCTGTTTCCAACCCGGCGCACTCCATACTACACCCGCACGCAGGCCGTGTCAAGCTCCGCGGAAAAAAGTGCTTGCGCCGCGCCCCCCGGCGGCGGAAGCAGCCAAGAGCAGGCGGGGGGCTCATCGGGCCTTTGCGGACGCCGCGCGAAGGGCGATGAGTTCGTCGCGTTCTTCCTTGCGGGAAGTTGGTCCGGCCGGCACAATGTCCGGAGCACAACCGTGGAAAGGAGCAGAGCGTGTTCAATGTAATGCGACCGTTGGCAGCGGCGGCCGTCGCGCTGGCAGCTTCGATGGCGCACGCCGAGTATGAAGTCCGCGTGGACCTCAAGAACGTCTCCGGTGAGGCCAAGGCCGACTGGCCGGTGATCCTCCGCGTCTACACCGTCCTCGGGCGCAACCTGCCCGCCGGCTCGGTCCGTCCGGAAGGCTTCCACGTCCACGACCCCGCCGGGCGGGAAGTGCCGCACATGATCGAGCGGGTGCCCCCGTACGACCTCCCCGGCAACGACGAGCTGGTCTTCGTCATCCCTAAGATCAAGGCGGGCGAGGTGCTGAGCTACCGGGTGACCAACACGCCGAAGAGGTCCGACAAGCAGACGAAGATAGACTTGGCCGACAGCCGGCACAACCTCATCGACGACGGCGGCTCCGAGCGCGCCGGCGAAGCCGGCCGGCCGGCGCACTTCAGTGCGCCGGCAAAAGCCGACACCAAGGTAAAACACGCCGGCAAGTCCTCCCTGATGCTCTCCGCCGACGGCCGGGACGCCATCACCAAGTGCACCCGGCAGATCAAGCTGCACCCGGGCTCGTGGTACTACTTCGGCGCCTGGAGCAAGACCCGGAGCGTCGCCCGGTTCGGCTACCAGGCCCGCGGCGGCGGGTACGTCGTCCTGACCGCCCGCGACGCCGCCAAGAACAAGGAGGTCGCCGCCTTTCGCGGGCCGGGCATCACCCCCCAGTGCAGCACCCGCGACTGGCTGAAGATGTCCTTCGGCGGGAACCGCAACGCCGACGGCGGCGTGGACGACTGGGGCATGGACCGCTGCGCCGCCCAGGCCGTCGCCGACCATGCCGACCTCCGCCTCGAGCTCCGCCAGCGAAAGCACTACTACATGGACCAGGGCAAGAGCGCCGGCTGGTGGTGGCTCGACGAGGTCGTCCTCATGGAGCAGCCGCAGGTGAACGTCCGCTTCGACCTGGCCGTCAAGAAGCTCACCACCGACGGCGTGTTCCTGTTCACCCGCCCGCCGACGACGTACCTCGGCCGGCTGGTCGACAAGGGGCGGTCGGGGCAGGAGTGGTGCGGCTTTCCCTACCCGCACGAGGGGCTCGGGCGGCTGGACCGTTTTGCCCTGAAGGGCCAGCACGTCAGCTACTGCCTGGGCGTGTATCACACCGGCGAGGTCAAGGACGCCGCGGTCCGCCTCGCCGGTGGCGGGCTGAGCGCCCCCGGCGGGGCCAAGCTGCCCGTGGAGGTTATCGAGTACCTCGGCGGCTTCCTCGGCGAAGGCCGCGGCCGCTACATGAAGGTGCTCACCACCGAGGAGGGCATCGAGCCGGTCACGCTGCCCGGCGAGAAGGGGGTGCGGTACTTCTTCCTGACCTTCCGCGTGCCCGCCGACGCCAAGGCCGGCAGGTACGAAGGCAAGGTCGAGGTGGCCTTCGGCAAGAAGACCTTCCGCACCGTCCCCATCACGCTCCGCGTGCAGGACATGACCCAGCCGCTGCCCGACGACGTGTTCGTGGGCATGATCCTCCAGGGCCGCCAGCCGCCCTTCAACGACGAGGCCCTGAAGGTCTACAGCCGCAGCGGGTTCAACTGTCTGACGCGCTTCGGCGGATTCCTGGCCTTCACCAGGGACGAGCAGGGCAAGTCGCACGTGGACCTGGGCAAGCTCGACAAGACGATGAAGTGGCTGAAGGGCTGCGGGCTGGCGGGCGTGTGCGTCTTCAGCGACTTCGACCTGGGCCCGAAGTGGAACGGCGGGGCGCTGCTGAAGCGCACCCGCCCCAAGGACTTCAACAAGCGCGGGAAATGGTCGGATCGGCTCAAGAGCGCCGAGGCCGCCTGGAAGGCCGAGATCCGGCGCATCGAGGCCGCCCGCAAGAAACACCCCGACTGGCCCACGCTCATCTACATGACCTGGGACGAGCCCGGCGGGGGCCGCAACGGCCAGCCGGACCCGGCCATGGCATGGGTCAACCAGATCGCCCCCGACGCCATCACCACGCTCGACGTGCAGTTCGCGCAGCTCCGCGTCTGCACCCAGTGGTACACCGCCCCCGCCTTCGACGACCCCGCAACCTGGGCCGGACCCGAAATCTACCGCTGGGTCAAACGCCAGGGCAAGGGCTTCGGCTTCTGCGGCTCGGCCCGTGAGGAGGGGGACTCGGCCCGCTACCAGGCGGGCATGATGATGATCGCCACCGGGGCGAAGTACTTCCACGCCTGGCATCTCGGCCGGCCGCAGTTCATGGCCCACAACATGGCCTACGACAAGGCCGCCGGCCGCGTCCTCCGCGCCGTCTCCATGATCAACTACGGCGAGGGAATGAACGACCTGAAGGCCTACAAGCTCCTCCAGGCCGCCGTCGCCAAGGCCAAGCTGGAGCGGCTCAGGACCCCTCCCGCCCTCGCGCCGGCCGAGGCCTTCCTCAAGAAGACCTTCGCCGTCTTCAACGGCGACCACAAGCCCACCTGGCCCAACGAGCCGTACCTCGGCACCACCAACGACTGGGGCTGCGAAGGCTTCTACGACCGCTGGCAGGAGCAGATGGCCAGACACGCCGCCGCCCTCACGGGCGTGAAGTGGATCGACTGAGCGGCCCGCGCCCCCGGATCAACGGAGCCAACCGGTCGGGAAACGGGATCAAGGACTACGACATGCGACACACATACCCTTGGCTCTTTGTGCTCCTCACGATCGCGCTGGCTGGGGGCTGCGAGAAGGGCCCAGGTGGGCCAGGCCTCACGGAGCGACGAGAGAAAGCGATTGGAGAGGCTGTCGACCGTTTCAGGCAGAGGCCGGTCGCGCTGGAGGCGCAGCACCCCGCGCTGGCCGGCGCTGGGAACTCCCCGCACAGTGAGCTTGGCTTCGCTTTCGTAAACGATGCCATCGACCCCCGCCTCCACATCTCTGTCTCCGTGGAGGACGCATCTGGGTCGGGCAGGCCGGCGGCGGCGCCGGCCGCGGCAGAGAAGCTTGAAGGGACGTCCTTCGCGACAGCCCTGCAAATGGAATGCTCCGATCCTGGCCTCAAACAGGAGGTTGAGAAGGCATACGCCCTTCTGCGTGAGGACCTCAGGCAGATAGGGGAGTGAACCGCCTGCTCTCACTCTTGGGCGTTCGTCGGCGACGCGCCCGCCAGGACTCGAACCTGGAACCTGCGGTTTAGAAGAGCGGGGCCGGGGACGTGCAAGCGGCGACGGCCGCGGACGTTATGATATGTGGAGCGGTGTCGGTCAACTTGTGGGTGCACCACAGTCCACGGCGAAGAACTGCCCCGCACCGGCGATACTCTCCGCGATTTCCTGCACTACGGGCTCGCCTGCCATCGCGTGGGGGGGGCCATCAAGGGGGGGGCCATTAATGGGTGAGGGGGAGTGTACAATGAACGTGCTCACAGATCGACAGGCTCAATGCCTGGTTCGCAGGGAACGCGGCGAGAGCATCAGTGAGATTGCCAAAGACGAGGGGGTGACCCGGCAGGCCGTGAGCAAGAGCTTGGCAACCGCCCTCAAAAAAGCAACTTCTTTGTACGGATGGATTTAGCGGCTCACCCATCAAAGAAGGGTTGCCTCCGCGCCAGTCTTACAGAGGAGCATATGGTAATTCGGGCGCCCCGGAATCCGTAAGCCGACAGCTCACCAGATCGAAGTGTGGCAGGCATGCAATTTCATTCATCCGCAATTGAAGCGTCGGCTAACCCAGCGAGAAGTGGGATTGCTTTTCGGTATCGGACAGCAACGAGTCTCTAACATTGTACTACGGGTTGAAAAATTCTTAAATTCTCAAGGGCTTATACCCAAAGACGTTGCCAAACTGCTCCCCCGCTGAGCCCGTAGTAAATTCCCGTATATAGTAGAGGGCGATTGTTTCGGGCGCTGTCGCATGGGGGAGGCATGGAGGGGGGAGGTACTAATGGGTGAAGGGGAGTCTTTCTTCTGAGCGCTGTCAAGGGGTGGGGGTATTGGG
>CAZNSB010000355.1:0-5657 GCA_964575155.1 uncultured Planctomycetaceae bacterium
GGGTCCCGACGTACGTCGGGATTTCCCGCCATGCGGGTCAACATGGCGGCAGACGCCGGCCGCCATGGCACCCGAAAGGTGGGACTTCGTCCCACCCTACGGACTAGCTCCGCCGGCCTCGAAGCCAGTTTACGAACTCCGCGACGCCCTGCCGGAAGGGCATGGCCGGGGCGTAGTCCAGGACTCTGGCGGCCTTTTCGACGTCGGCGAAGGTCCGGTCCACGTCGCCGGGCTGCATCGGCAGCCTCTCGATGACCGGCTCTTGCCCGCAGGCCTCGGCCACCACGCGGATCATCTCCTCAAGCGGAATGGGGTTCTTGCTGCCCAGGTTGATGATCTCGTATCCCCGGCAGCGGTCGACGGCCCGGCGGAGCCCGGCGATGATGTCGTCGATGTACGTGTAGTCCCTGCTGGCCGAGCCGTCGCCGAACATCTGGATCCGCTCGCCGGCCAAAATCTTCCGCGCGAACTTGTGAATGGCCAGGTCCGGCCGCTGCCGCGGGCCGTACACCGTGAACAGCCTCAGGCAGAACACCGGCACGCCGTACAGGTGGTGATACGTGTGGCAGATCAGCTCGCCCGCCCGCTTGGTGGCGGCGTACGGGCTGATGGGCTTGTCGACGGGATCGGACTCGCTGAAAGGCACCTTCGGGTTGTTCCCGTAGACGCTGCTGCTGGAGCCGAAGAGGAACCTCGGGGGCGTCTTGGCGCGGGCGGCCGGTTCGAGCAGGCTGATGGTGCCGGCGACGTTGGTCTTCTGGTACCCCATGGGGTCGGCGATGCTGGGACGGACCCCGGCCTTGGCGGCCAGGTGGACCACGGCGTCGAACGGCCCGCTCTCGGCGAACAGGGCGGCCGTGGCCTCGGCGTCGCGGATGTCGGCCTCCGCGAAGGTGAAGGACGGGTGCCGGCCGGCGGCGGCGAGGTTGGCCTCCTTGGCCGCCCGCTCGTAGAACGGGTCGAAGTTGTCCACCCCCACCACTTCGTGCCCGTCGGCCAACAGGCCTTCGGCGGCGTGGGAGCCGATGAACCCGGCGGCGCCCGTCACCAGGACCTTCACGTCGCCTCCCCCCCCCCGGCGACCGGGGGCCTGCCGATGCTGACGTAGGTCATGCCCAGCTCGGCCATCCAGTCCAGGTCGTAGAGGTTCCGGCCGTCGAAGACGACGGGCTCGGCCAGGAGGCCCTTCATCCGCTTGAAGTCGGGCGTGCGGTACTCCTGCCACTCGGTGCAGACGATCAGCGCGTCCGCCCCGGCCAGGGCCTGGTACATGTCGTGGACGTACTCGATGCCCTTCTCGCCGAGGGCGGCCTTTGCCGACTCGATGGCCTGGGGGTCGTGGGCGGCGACCGTGGCGCCGGCGCCGAGGAGCCTCTGGATAACCGTGAGGGCGGGGCTCTCGCGCACGTCGTCGGTCCGGGCCTTGAAGGCCAGTCCCCAGACGGCGAGTTTCCTGTCGTGGAGGCTCCCGCCGAAGTGGATCCGAACGCGCTGGAAGAGGGTTTCGCGCTGGTGCTGGTTTGCCAGATCGACGGCCTCGACGACCCGCATGGGGTGGTTGGAGCCCCGCCCGAGGGCGATCAGGGCGCGGACGTCCTTGGGCAGGCAGCTTCCCCCGTAGCCGAGGGAGGCAAAGAGGAAGTCTCGCCCGATGCGGCGGTCGGCGCCCATTCCCTTTCGGACCATCTCGATGTTCGCGCCGATCCGGTCGCAGAGCCGGGCCATCTCGTTCATGAAGCTGACGCGGGTGGCGAGCATGGCGTTGCAGGCGTACTTGGTCAGCTCCGCGCTGGCCGGGTCCATCACGATCATCCGGTCGCCGCGGCGCATGAAGGGGGCGTAGAGGTGGCGCATGATCCGCAGGGCCCGGCCGCTGGCGGTGCCCACGATGACGCGGTCGGGCGTCAGGAAGTCGCTGACGGCGGCGCCTTCCTTGAGGAACTCGGGGTTGGCCACATAGTCGAACTCCGCGTCGGTGACCGAGGCGACGATCTCGCCCAGCCGGAGGTGCGTCCCGACGGGCACGGTGCTCTTGACGACGAGGACGGTGTATCCGGCGAGGTTCTCGGCGACCTCCTTGGCGGCGTCCTCCATGGCCCGCATGTCCACCGCCCCGTCGGGGGTCGACGGCGTCCCGATGGCGAGGACGACGACTTCGGCCTCGGCCACGGCCTCGGCCGCGTCCGTCGTGAACGTCAGCCGGCCTTCCTTGAGGTTGTACTCGATCAGGTTTGCCAGCCCCGGCTCGTAGATCGGCAGCCCGCCTTGCTTGAGCAGCTCGATCCGCCCCGCGTCCACGTCCACAAGGGTGACCTCGTTGCCCGTGCCGCTGAAGCCCGCGCCGCTGACCAGTCCGACGTATCCCGCGCCGATCACCGCCAGTCTCATGAGCTCGCGTCCTTTCTTCCGCCCGCGCACAGCCCTTTGCTGGAGACAGGCTACCTGCAAAGCGGCCGGAAGGCAATCCTCGCGGGTCAGCCGGCGGTGCCCGCACCGGGGGCCGGAACCGGTGCTCCGGGCAGGGGTTAAACCGTCGTGCCGGGGGCGGCGCGGGCGGGGTGTGTCTGGGGCCGGTCGGGCGGGGGCGGGCGCCGCGGGGCTTGAGGGCCCTTGTCGCTCGAAAACCCCCCGGCCGGGAGGTACACTGGTGGGTGGGGCAAGGGCCTCGAACGTGAGCCAGGCGAAGACATCGTGGGCTGCGGCGGCGTGCTGGCTGCTGGCCGCCATTCTCGGCCTTCCGCTCGCCCGGAGCCTCGGAGGCGACGTGCTGCTGGAGGGGTTCGAGAAGGCCGGCACGTTCAAGACCTCGGGCAAGGCCGCGGTCGTCCAGGTCGCCGACGCCGTGACCGAGGGGGCCAAGGCGCTGTCGCTGGCGCCCGGGGCGGGCGTGTCCGTCACGATCCCCCCCTCGGCCGTCCGCCAGCCGGGCTGGCTGAAGATCGACACCTTCGAGCCCCAGCCGGTCGTCGCCGCACTCGAGCTGGAACTGCCAAAGATGGGGCGCCTGCGCGGGTACGTCCAGCCGGGAAAGGACGTCCTGGCCGTCCCGGTGAGCCTGGCCGCTCGCGCCCACCGCGGCCCCTGGCCCAATACGAAGGTCACGCTGAGCTTGAAGAACCTCGGCGGCCACGATATCGTCGTGGACAACATCCGCCTCACCGACCCGGCCCCGCCCCCCCCCGGTTCGGTGCTGCTGGACTTCGGCCCCGATGACCAGGTGCTCTGGCCGGGCTTCGAGCCCGGCGGGGACAGCCGCGCCCGCGTCATCTGGGAGGAAGGCAAGACCTATTCCTACCGCACCCCCTGTCCTGATCCCCTCCAGGGGGACTTCTCCGGGTGCAGGCTCACCTACAGAGCCAGCCGGAAGCTGAAGATCAACACGGGGAGCGAACCGGCGACGGCCAGGCTGTGGCTGACGCACTACAGCTACCACTACTCCCCGCCGGTGGAATACATGGCCAAGCTGAACGACCGCGCCCTGCTCGGCCCCCGCCGGCTGACGAAGGGGCAGATGCTCTCCCCGGCGGGGCTGTTTCAGGGCAAGGGCGAGCCCTGGACGACCGACTGGCTCAGCCGGACCTTCACCCCCAGGCTCGTCTCCAGGCTGGAGTGCCCCCTGAAGCCCAAGGAAAACACCCTGGAGCTGGGCAACTGCCAGGTGGCGGCCCTGGCCGTCATCTCCCGCCGGGGCCGCCAGGCCGCCGCCGCCTTCTTCCGCCAACTGGAGGCGGAGCTGAAGCGCTATCGCCGGCAGTTCGTGCTGGCCACTCAGGACCTGCCCCGCTGTGAGGTCGGACCCACCGAGGCCGAGGCCAAGGCGGGCATGATCGTCTTTCACCCGCCGGCGGATGAATGGTTCTACCGCCAGTACGTCCCCAGGCCCGAGCATCGGGCCGGAAAGATCGAGCTGAAGGTGGCGGCCGGTTCGCTGGGATCGGCGGCCGTGGCCGTTTCCCCCGGCAACGACGCCGCCCGCCTGGAGGCCTCCGCGGGGGCGCTGCTGAGTCCGGTCATGGGCAGGCTGCCCGCGGGCAGCTGTCGAATCCACGCCCTCCAGACGATGCCGGTGGTCTCCGGCGGCTGCGTGTACCGGCAGCCCTTCGTGGTGGCCTCGGGGTTGCGCTCCGTTCGGGCGCGCGGCGTGTACTGGTTCCTGCTCCAGGTCAGGCCCCCGAAGCGGATTTCGCCGGGCAGGTACGCCGGGGCGGTCCGCCTGACGCTGGGGCGGGCCTCCACGGCGGTTCCCATCGAGGTCGAGGTCGTTCGCATCCCTTCCGTGAAGACCCGGAGCCCGCCGACGTTCAGCATCCTCAGCACGGTCGACTGCCGGGAGGTGTATTGGTCGCTGAAGGACGCCCTGCCCGAGCCGGTGCAGTTCCAGGCGACGCGAGGGGTGCTTGCGGCCGCGGCCTCGGCCGGGCTCAACGCCAGCATGATACGCGGGCCGAGCTACTACTCCGGAAGTGCCAAGGCGATCCAGTGGGACGGTCTGGAGTGCGGCTTGCGGGAACGGCTGCACCTGGCCGGGGCCGGAAGAAAGCTCCTGAACCTGCGAGGGGGAGCCGGCTACCTCCGCGGGGCCGAGCCGGGGACCAAGCAATACCAGGACCGGGTCGCCGACCTCGTCAGGGGGGTCAGGGAAAAGACGGCGAAGCACAAGCTGGACGACTACGCCCTGTACTGCGGCTACTTCGGCTCCGGCAGGACGCAGGAAATGGTCAAGCTGGCTGCGGCGGTGCGAAAGGCCGGCGGCAAGCCCGCCGTCGAGACCTTCCCCGAGGTCCTGAAGGCCATGGGCAAGCCGGATCGCGACGCCTTCTTCCGAGACGTGGACACCCTGATCTTCCACGCATCGGGGGAGCTGCCGGGGGTGGCGAATGATTTCAAGAAGACCGCGTGGAACAGGACCGTCCTGCTGTGGACCGAGTCCGCCGACGAGTACACCTGGGGGTTCTACGCCTGGGCGGCCGGCGCCGACGGGGCAATCCTGGTGCGGCCGTTCTCCACGTGCCCGCCGTTCAACGCCTTCTGCTTCGACGGGCAGAGCCTGCTGCTGCCCACGCCGACCCTGGGGCGATTCGAGCCCACGCTCGCCGCCCTCCGGCTCCAGCAAGGCATTGCCGATTACCGGCTGGCCCGGCAGTGCCAGGCGCTCGTGGAGCTGGCCGGGCAACGCAAGGTGGACGCCGGCGGCCTCCAGGATGCCCTCAAGAGCATTCGCAGCGCCTGCGCCACCAAGCCCCCACGGTTCGACAGAAGACGCCTCCGCTCGGTCAGCGTCTCTCCGGCCACGCTCCGGGAGATGCGCGATCGGCTGGTGACGGAAGCGCAGAAGGTCTCGGCCGGGCTGGCCAAGCCCCCCTCGCCCACAGCGCCTTCCCCCCGCCCGTGACGGTCATTCCCGCTCGTGATACGGCTGCTGCTTCCGGTACAGGGCCAGCCGCTGCTGCATTTTCCGGACCGCGGCCTGCTGCTTGGCGGCCCCGGCCAGCTCGATGGCTTCCTGAGCGGCGACCACCGCCTCCTTGAACCGGCCGGCCTCGGCGTACGCCGCGGCCAGGGTGTCCAGGGAGGAGGCATTCTTCCGCCCGGTGACCTGGCAGGCGCGCCGGGCGAGCTTCACCGCCTCCGGGCCGTTGCGGTGCTCGGCGCGGGCG
>CAZNSB010000356.1:0-5653 GCA_964575155.1 uncultured Planctomycetaceae bacterium
GACCTCCTTGTTCACAGTGGCCACCCGGCGCCCGGAGGCAAGTCGGGCTGCCACGAACGACTCCGCGTGTCGCGGCATGATCTCGGAGAGCAACTTGTCCTCACCCACGTGGTCCATGAGCATCTTCAGTGCACCCAATTGGCTGACGAGAGTCGCCGGCGCGACTTGGCCCTGCATGACCCTCTCGTGCTCGTCGCGAAACGCCCTGAGGCTGATGCACGGGGGCGGGTCTGCCTTGCTCTCCCGCACATCGGCCTGCATCTCCTCTGCAAAACGCCTTGCCTCCTTTCTAGCCTTGAAGCTTTTGCTGTACCGACTCCCGTCCGCGCCGAACCACCGCACCACCCAGCGGTGAGCCCTCTTCCTGGGCCACGCACTCCTGGGCAACGGCTCGCCCGACTCGTCCTCGGGAATCTTTCCATGGTACTTCCTGTATATGCCTACTTTCGTCGTCGCCATGATGACCTCCTCCGGCCACCACGGACGACTGACCCGGGCGGCCAGTATACACTGCATCCAAACAGCGCGCAAGGAGAATCACAGGTGCGTCAGTCTTCGGTCATCTCCGCCAGGAAGCGATCCAACTCGGCCGTGCGATACCACACACGACGGGCAAACTTCGTTGCCTTCAGGCGCCCCTTTGCGCGCCAGTAGTTCAGCGTCCGGATGGCAGACTGCGGCGTGTGCCTGCCCGTCTCGTCCATACGCAGATACTGTGCTGCCTCGACTGGCGTCAGCAGTTCGCCGAAGGCCTCCGGTCGCGGCGGCCAAGTGGAAGGGACGGTGTTGTCGTAATCAGAGCCTGGGTTTGCTCTCATCCTACGACCGGGTTGCGCGTTATGGGAGGACACCTCGTAACCCTCCTTCCTGGGGGTCGTGTGTTCGTTTACAGGGCACACTGCCCTTCCACTAACATCAGAGCCATGGAGAGCGTAACATCTTACGGGATTTGCCGATGCCGTCTCGGGCCGGTGTGAGCCCGGCACCGCGGGGAGGTTAGGGCGCGTCCCCAACATTGCCGTCGTCTTCGCCCTGACGGAGCAACCGGGATTCCTCCCAGTCGTACCAGCACTCGCGTGGCTCTTCGTCAGTGCCGTCGGGCCAGTGCCGGTACTTGTCGCACGACTCGCATTGTTGTTCATCAATGATTTCGCGGCTCTCAGAACAGTAGCGGTGAGTTGAACTGGATCCTGCACCTGTCCGCCGCCCGCCGAAATACGTTCGCCGGCGCGGGGCCAGGCCGCGCGTGCCACGTCCGCCCCTCCCGATGGTCCGCGGTGCTTTCGATCCGGCGGGGGTAAAACGAGGAGAGGAGCCTTCTGAAATCTCCAGTGACGCCGCAGGCGGTAGTACGGCGCCGGCATCGTCCGCGATCTCGGGCAGTACCATATCATCGAGCGACGGGGCAGTCTCCACGTCGAGAGGGTCGTCTTCCGACGGGTTCGGACCGTTCACCCCCTGCGTCTCGCTCACGCCAGGGACCAGGGGAGGCGTGTTTTCGATGCTGGCTTCAACCGCGCCCAAGAGTTGCCCCAGTTCGTCCATAAGTGGCCGGTCCGGGCCCGCCAGAGGATCTTCAAACCCCTGCGGGTTCTCGATACTCCGCTCGAGGGCATCGAGCATCGGATCGCCCGGGGGATCACCGCCGTTCAAGGGGTCGAGTGGGTCCTGCATAGATGGGCTCCTTGTCGAGGGTTCAGACTACGCCTCAGCCGCGCTTGCTATGCCCCGTGAGTTCTTCCTTGCCAGGAGACCGGCCCAATCGAACGCTGGCGCCAGACACTTGGCGGCCTGCAAGACCGTCACCGATGTTCGCCAATCCCGTTGCGATGACACGGGCGCCTTTTTCAGTGCCTCACAAAGGCCGTCCATGGTTCGCCGGTCGGGCGTGACAGCGACCACCCGGTCGACGTCGGGGATGACCGCTTCCGCGAGGATGTTTTCCGCGTCGTAATCGAGGTTGTTGCAGCAGACCTCGATGATGATCCGTTCCCCTTCGGGACCCAGGACGAGCAGATCGGGCTGAAGGCCTTGGTCCCGGGCGATGGAGCTGTTTCGCTGAAGGCGCCACCCCGGGCCGACGGCGCCGACGTGCCGTTCTGCTTCCGTAAGCAGGTACTCGTGGACGATCCCGGACTTGAACTTCTTGACGCGGATCTTGTGTCGTTCGGCCCAGGCAATCCCCTTGTCGGTCGATCTGAAGAACTTGATCTTGCCGCCGATTGTTTGAGGGACCTGGGCGATCAGGCCCCGCCCGTCCAACTCGCCCCGAGCCCGGAACTCCCTGGCCCGGTCCATGCGAAGTACTTGGCACCGCTCGTCGATCGAGTCGGCCGGCGATCCGCAGATTCTCGTCATCACGAACAGGGCATCTCCGGCCAGTTCGTCCGGTCCCAACGCAGTCGCAACCAGCAAGGGGGCCGCGCGTCCCGGTTCGGGCAGATATTCGCTCCACTCGGTCTGAGCCAGCACGGCCTCGGCCTGTCGGCGAAGTTCCTGTTCCCCGGGCTTGTCCGGGAACGCAAGCTCGGGCACCTTGACCATGAACGGCGTTCGGTACAGTTCGTACTGGGCCACGGCCTCCCGCCTTTGGAGCTCGGGGATCGTTTCGGCCTGGTCCCGTCTGAGTCCCATGGAACTCTGGAGGGACCAGACGCACCGCGCGTTCACCAGGCGCATCACGACACGGCACCCGAGGTTGCCCAAGACCGCCGGCGCCAGTTCGCTGGGAACCTGGTCACAGACCACCAGCGCGATGCCTCGTTTGCGGGCGGTTCGGAACGTCCGGCACAGGATGTTTTCGCCGATGTCGATGCGGGACCTCTCGCTCGCAAGCATGTGGGCTTCCTCGATGATCACGACGTGGATCCTGCCGTCCTGCGGTGCCCCCTCCTGGTATCTGGCCAGCCACAGCAGGAGGAAACTGACCAGGAACTGGAGCGGCACACCGGTCAGACTGTGGAGGCGGAAGATGACCGACCGCTGGGCCAAGGTCGAGAGCGAGTGGCTGTTCATGACGCGGGCCATCTGGCCGAAGACGTCGGCCAGCCCGCCGAGACGGTTCAAGAGGCTCTCCAGGAACCCCATGTTTCGGGACTTGGGCCCGAAGGGCATCCCTCGGAAGTGCTCGATAGTCTCCACGAGCGAGGGCCAGTCCGTCCCTCCGACGGTAACGCCCTTGCGCACCAGGAGCTTCCCCATCCCGGTCCGGAAGAGGTTCAGGCTGCCGTCCCGGAGGAAGGTCTGGCCGCGAAGCAGGAGGCTCAGTTCACCCAGCCACTGGGCCGGGCTCACCCACGGCCCCGGTGGCTGAAAGAAGTTGATCCGCAGGTGCTCAGGTTCCAGGGGCAGCAGGGCGCCTGCCGGCAGCGAGGGGAGCAGACGGGTGTACTCATCCTCGAGGTCCAGGATCCACACACGGTGCCCCGCCCGGATGGCCTCCGAAGCCAGATGCATTGCCAGGAAGCTCTTCCCTGTGCCCGTCTGGCCGAAGATGCCGACGTGCTGGGTGAGAACGCCCTTGGGTAGGGAGAACACCGGACCAGACATGGTCCCCTGGACGACCTGACCGAGGGTTACCAGGCCCGGGGGCAGTTCCCGCACGGGCCAGAACACCGGCGGATCGTCCGGGTCGTAACCGGCCTGGGCACAGCGGCGCTTCAGGAGGTTGCGGACCGTCTCGGCCATCTTCGGGTTGCGGACATACACCTTCAGGAGCCGTTGGACGGCCGGATCGTCCCGGCCCAGGAACCGCGCCATCTGTTCGATGTCTTCCGGGAACATGCCTACTCCTTTCCGTCCTTCTGGATCTTCCGCAGCCAAGCCGGTCCGACCCGACCCAGCGCGATTGCGCCGACCACCGCCCACGCGAGCGGCAGCCACGGAACCGACGCGCCGCACGTCCCGGTGACCAGAGCACCCATGATCCAGCCAAACGCCGCACCGAGCAGCACAGAGGCGAGCAGCGCCCAGTGCCGACCGATCCAGGGACGTAGCGGCCCAAGCACAAGGACTGCAACGATAAGAAGTGTCAGCCATCCCATGTCAGTCGAGCCTCCAGAACGTGCGCCAGTAATGGACCCAGCGGCAACGGATGCAGTAGGTCTTCTCGCCGTAGGTACGGCTGTGCCTGCGGCAGACGGCCGCTCCGCAGTGGGTGCACTGGAGGAGACACCCAGGTGTTGAGCACAGCACCTCGCCGCCGATCTCACAGATCCCCGCCACGCGGACCTTGTCATCGACCGTGTGCCCGAACGAGCACGTGCCGGTCTCCACGAGATCGACACTCCGCGGGCCTTCACGTTCGTCATCGAATTCGACGTGCTCTTTGTGGAAGGGTGCCCCGCGGGCGTCGAGTTTGCCGCCCAGGACGCGCAGGGTGCTTCGCCGCATCCCGCCGCCCCTGCGGCGGAGTTCGCGAAGCAACCGGTTGATGTTGGTCGGTTTGGCCATGTCCGGTTTCTTTCTTCATCCGAATAGAGCGGCGCCGCCGAGGAAACCTTGCCGGCAAAGCACGCCGCAGGCGAATGACTGTGAAAGCCGGGACGAAAGATCCGGCCCTCAAGCGGCGCAACCTTAATAAACCTCCGCCGCCAATAGATCGGTATGTACGCAACAGCCTCCGAGGTGCAGGTTGAAGTCCACCCGGACAGGTGGCGACGAGGGCGTTACCGAGTCGAAGTGTCCGCCTATCTCGACCGCGATGCCGACGAGGTGGATGCCGGCCTTCGCCGACTGGGCTACGAGCCCATCGATATCGACCAATGGGGCCGGTCTTACCATCACCGGCACGAAGCCCAGCAAACGGCCGAACTCGACGACGTCGAGGACCGTTACGCCTCGGCAAGGCTGGTGTTGGCGCGCGGGGACCTTGATCCGGCCGACATCGACCACGCGGAAGACGAACTGAGGGAGATGTACGATCGGGTTTGCCGGCCACTGTGGCGCGGGCTGGGCGAAGATGCCTCCGAAGCCGTGCCGCTGGCCTATCGGATTTGAGACCGACCGAGATGCCGATCCGACCCAAATGGGAATTGACGCCGGAAGCGGTCTTCGTGCATACTCTCAAGGCCGTTGCGGACGGACTCAGGTGTTTTCTTCGAGAGTTTTCTCGATTTGCAGCAAGAAAGGCCCGGCGTCCGGACTCTCTTTAGGGGAGGAATGACGGAGGCGTCCGGAGGCTTTCTCATGCCGAGCACGCTGCTATCGAGTACCCTGACCGGGCTGGATTGCGAGCCCGCGGTGGGGCGGGGCAAACGCCCCGGGATATCGACAGCCTCGAGCGAAAGGCATCACATGGCCGAATCGTCGGCGTCTTGCCAACACCGGGGCGACCTGAACGGCTGCCGGCTGGCCTTGGTTCGGGCTTGGCGAGAGGAACGGTTGGCCGACCACTGTATCATGGCAGGCCTTCGGGAAGGGTGCCGTCAGTGTCGTGAAGTGTTATTGAAAGGACTTCGCAATGCCACCTCGGACGACCGGTCCCGCCGGTAGAGAAGGCCGCTGTTCCGTCTCGCGAGAAGACCTGAGACAGGCCTGCGAAGCCACGGTCCTGCTCGGCTGCAAGATGAACGTGCCGGCCGTGGCGGACGTGTTCGTTGAGGCCTACGCCAAGCTGGTCTGGTTCATCATACGCAGACGCGGGATCGCCGAC
>CAZNSB010000357.1:0-5652 GCA_964575155.1 uncultured Planctomycetaceae bacterium
GGCCCGCACCGTCCCTGTGCGGTACCCCGCCGGCCGCGAGGCCCACCCGCATCGTCCCGGCCTGACCTGCCGAATGGCATTTGCCGAGGGGATCAGATGGGCGCGACGAGCAGCGAAAGCGGCGGCCCGGCCAGCAGGTCCGCGTGGTCATGGATGCCGAGCGGCTCGGCCTCCCGGTCTTCCCGCCCGGCCGGCCTCGCCACCGGCCGTTGACCAACAGCCTCCACGCCGCGGTCGAGCCCAACCTGGAGCTGCGCCGCCGAAACGCGGCCTGGGGGCCTGCCCCGGGCCGGCGACACCGACGAGCGCCTGGGAACAGAGAGCTTCGGCGCTCGATCCGTCGCGTCGCCCGCCGCCGAGGCCGCCCCGGCGGCCAAGGCGTTCAGAACGCCCGTTCCGGAGGTTCCGACACCGGCCCCGGCCTCGGCCTGCCCGCCGCCTGCGACGTAGCTGAAGTTATTGGCGAAGATGACCAGGTCCTTCACGTCGACGACGGCGTCGAGGTTGAAGTTACCCTTGTTGTACCCGCCGTCGGCGCCGAAGTTGTTGGCGAAGATGACCAGGTCCTTCACGTCCACGGTCAGATCGCCGTTGGCGTCGCCCTTGATGACGTTGCCGAAGTCCATGTAGGGGTAGTCCTCGCCGGCGCCAACGCCGAGGACGTGCGAGCCGACGGGATACCGCTGGGTCCAGTGGGGCTGGATGACCTCGGCGACCTCATAGCTTCCCGGCGGCAGGTCGGTGAAGCCGTAGTCGCCGTTCTCGTCGGTGACGGTGGACTCCTCCCCGCCGTCGAGGACGCCGTCGCCGTCGTCGTCGAGGAAGATGGTCCACCCGGCCAGCCCGAGCTCGTCGCCGTCCCAGGTCTGGTCGGCGTCCTTGTCGTGCCACTTGGTTCCGCTGATGCTGCCCCCGGCGCCGATGTCGACCTTGTAGTCCTCGACCTCGCCGTCGTCGGCCAGGCCCATGTCCGTCAGCCCGCTGCCGCTGCTGAAGCGGAACCTTGCGAAGGTCTCCCCTTCGATGGCGCCGGCGGGCACGTCAAAGGTGACGTTGTTGGCCCCGGCGGCCAGCATGCGGTTGGTGACGACGTGATCGACGGGGTCGGCCCAGCTCCCGTCGGCGTAGACGTCGATCCACACCTCCAGGACGCCGCTGCCGGAGGCGGTGACCTCGACGGTGGCGGACTCGGCGGGCGCCAGCGGGGTCAGGAAGACCACGCCGTCCTCGTCGTCGCTGCCGCCGGTGTCGTCGCCGGCAGCGTCGGCGTCGGGCTGGCCGTCGGGTTCGGCGTCGACGCCGCCGCCCAGGTACAGCCCCGAGCCGAGCACGTGCCGGGCGCCGTCGCTGGCCGCGAGCGTGGAGAAGTAGGGGTCGGGCGCGTCGCCGAAGTCCAGCTCGACGATGTCGACTTCGTAGTCCTCGACCTCGCCGTCATCGGCCAGGCCAGCCGGACCCAGCCCGCTGGTGGTGCTGACGCGGAAGCGGGCGAAGGTCTCGCCCAGCGCGGCCGAGGCGGGGACGTCGAAGTCCACGTCGCTGGTGCCGGGGAACAGTATGAGGTGGTCGGCAATGGCGTGCTCGCCGGGGTCGTCCCAGTCTCCGTCGTCGTTGAAGTCCAGCCACCCGTTCAGGCGGCAGGTGGTGGAGACGGTGACGCGCACGGTGGCCGACCCTCCGGGGGTCAGGGCCGTCAGGAAGGTCACGCCGTCCTCGTCGTCGCTGCCGTCGGCATCGTCGCCGGTGGCGTCGGCGTTGGGCTGCCCGTCGTCGTCGGCGTCCACCAGGCTGCCCAGCTTGAGCGACGAGCTCAGCCGGTGCCTCGCCCCGGCCGAGGCCAGCAGCGTCGGGTAAGTGGGGTCGGGGGCGTCGCCGAAGTCGTACTCGGGCTCGGTGACGGTCAGGGGGTAGGGGTTGTAGTCCACGGCCGTGTTGTTGGCCTCGTTGGTCTCGGTGATCTCGTCGCCGGCGTCGATGATCACGCCGACGTAGTAGTCTCCCGGGGGGACGTAGGCGGGGAAGTCGCCCAGCATCAGCCCGGGGGAGGTCGAGCCGTAGCCGGCGAGCCCGCTGACGCGGGTGCTTCCCAGCCAGTAGTCGAAGGCGTCGATGGCGTCGTCGGTGGAGGCGTAGAAGTCCACGTCGAAACCGCCGGCGGCGCCGGGGGCGAGGTTGTCGATGCCCCACCAGGCCTCCCACCAGTCGCCGGCCTGGACCGTTTCGGGGGTGAACCCGGTGGTGCCGTCGGCCCCGCTGGCCAGGTCCGGAGGCCCGGGGTCCACGATGACGGTCACCGGATAGGTGCCCTCGTCCACACCGCGGTTGTTGACCTCGCTGTACTCGGCGACGGCGTCGCCGCTGTCGATGACGACGGCCAGGTAGTAATCGCCGGCGGGGACCGACGGGAAGCTGGCGAGGTTCAGCGTGACGACCGTGCTTGTACCGGCGGCCAGGCCGCCCGAGACGGTCGCGGTGCCGACCAGCTCGTCGGTGGGCGGGTCGAACTCCAGGTCCTCGGCGAGGTAGAAGGCGACGTCGAAGGCCCCGGCGGCGACGTCGCCGTCGTTGAAGACCTCCCACTGCCCGGTCCAGGCCTCCCCGACGGTGGCGGGGTTGGGGGCGGCGCTGCGGGTGCCGCCGGGGGTGCTCATCAGGTCGGGCACGCCCGGGCCGGTGACCGTCAGCGGGTAGTCCGTGTAATCCACGCCGATGTTGTTGTCCTCGTTGTCCTCGAGGACCTGATCGTACCGATCGATGACCACGCCCACGTAGTAGCTGCCCCAGTGGATGCTCGGGAAGTAGTCCATGTAGATTTCCACCCCGGTGACTCCGCTGGCGCTCAGGCCGTACACGTCCTCCTCATGGAGGAAGTGGTCGTCGGCCGGGTCGATGTCGGTGTCCTCGGAGGCGTAGAAGGCGACCTTGAAGGGCCCGGCGTCGCCGGTGCCGTCGTTGCGGAACTGCCAGTACAGCTCCCAGTAGTCGTCGGGTGCAACGGTGGTGGGGCTGAAGAAGCTCATGTCGTCGATGTCGTCGACGAGGTCGGGCAGCCCGCCGTAGTAATTGCCGAAGTCCACGCCGGTGGCGGCCTCTGCGGCGGCCAGGGCCACGACGTTCACGCCCGGCTCCGCCCCGCCGGCCCAGCCAAGATCGTCCACCACAAACGTGTTGGCGCTGCTGTCCAGCTCCAGCCGGCCGATGCCGACCGAGCTGCACAGGCTCACCGTCTGGACGATCGAGGTCAGCTCGACGGTGACGGTGCCCAGCAGCCACCCCGGGCCGTCGTAGACGTCGACGGTGAGCGTCTCGCCAACGTCCTCCGAGGCGACCTCGAACTCCAGGTAGCTGACGGGGTGGTCGAAGGTGATCCTCTGCGGCGGGGCGGGCTTCCCGCCGTCGAGATGCTCGGCGGTGGGGCTGTTGGACAGGGCGAGGAAGTAGTCGCCGCTGTAGCCCCCGACGCCGAAGCCGGCGTCCTCGTGCAGGACGGCCCCGGCGTTCAGGGGGACCGAAGAGTGCCAGGAATCGAAATGCACGCCGTACCAGTTGTAGTGCTCGCGGAGCGCCCGCGTGTCGATGAAGGCCGCGGGGGCGGCGGCGTCCTCGAAGTCGAGGGTCACGTCGGCCCCCCCGCCGCCGGGGAGGACCTTCAGCCCGAACATGTCCAGGGCGTTGTCGCCGGAATCGACCACGTGCCCGTCGTGGGTGACGATTTGGTACCAGTCGCCGTTGGTCGCCCCCAGCGTGAGCTCTCCGATGCCGCTGACGGTGATTCCCGCGCAGGCCGCCGGGCTCGACAGCGTCTCCAGCACCGTCCCGTCGGCCGGGTCGGTCTTGTAGATGCCGCTGAGGGCGAGCTGCCAGAGATACTCGCCGTCGTAGGCCAGCCCGGTGACGCCGAAGGAGACGGCCGCGGGGATCTGGCGGATCCACGCCCCGGTGGCCGGGTTGAAGAAGTTGATCCAGGCGCCCGTGCCCATGATGGACCGATGGACGGCCAGCTCGTCGCCGACCAGCTCCATGCCGGTGGCGTTGCCGAGTTGCACGCTGCTCCAGCGGAACTGCTCGGTGCCGGCGTAGTTGTAGGCGATGACCTCGTCGGTGTCGGCGTGGGCCGTGTAGATCAGCGACTCGTCCACGGCGATCGCGCTGGGGTTCAGCGAGCCGGTGGAAAAGCTGCTGACGACCTCCAGGTCGGCGTCGAGGATCTTGACCTTGTCGTCGGAAACGGTGCAGGTGACGTACTGCCGCCCGTCTGGCATCCCCGCGTGCGGGTGGGTCTGGAGCCACCCGGCCTGGGGCTCCTCGGCGACGTAGAACACGCCGGGTGGGAGGTTCGTGAAGCTGTAGTTGCCGCTGCCGTCGGTGGTGGTGTGGGGCTCCTCGGGGTCGCGCTGGCCGTTTCGGTTCTGATCGAGGTAGACGGTCCATCCCGAAAGCGGCAGCTCGGTGGCGTCTTTCCTGCCGTCGGCGTCAACGTCGTCGAACTTTTGCCCCGCGAGGCTCCCGGTGCCGTCCCAGATGACGGTCACGGGGTACGACGACGTGTTGACGAGGACGTTGTTTGTCTCGTCGGTCTCGATGATGACGTTGGTCGGATCGATGACCGCGCCCATGTAGTAGGTGCCGGCCGGTATGGCCGGGAAGGGATCGGCGTAGGCGGTGGCCTTGGCGCCCAGATCCGGGTAGCTGGACTCCACCCACGCCGTGCCGATGTAGTAGTCGGTCGCCGGGTCGATGTCCTGGTCGGTCGAGGCGTACACGTCCACCTCGAAGGCCTGCGCCAGCACCTCGCCCTCGTTGTCGATGCCGAAGTAAGCGAACCACGCGTCGCCGGGGCGGACAGTGGTGGTCTTGACGTTGGAGTAAGTCTCGCCCCGCCCGGTCAGGTCGGGCGCCGGGCCCATGACCTGCAGCGGGTAGTAGTCGTAGTCGTAGGAGACGTTGTTGTCCTCGTCGTACTCGGTGACGAAGTCGGCCGAATCGACCAGGATGAAGACGTAGTAGTCTCCCGGCGTCACGTCGGGGAAGTAGTCGAGGTGCCAGTTGACCGTGGTGGTCGTCTCGGCGGCCAGCCCGCCGGTGATCCACGTGCCGCCCAGATAGTGGTCGTCGCCGAGGTTGAAGGTGGTGTCCTCGGAGATGAAGAAGGCCACGGGGATAGTGGCGGTGACGTCCACGATGCCCCAGTTGCGGATGTCCCAGGAGACGTCCCAGGCGTCGCCCGGCCAGAGCATCTGCGGGGTGAAGGTGCTGGAGGGGACGCCCAGCGGGGCCAGGTCGGGCAGGTCGCCGATGACCAGCTTTCCGGTGCTGAGGTCGGCCCAGGCGTTGTTGTCCTCGTCGGACTCGGGGATGTCGTTGTTCTTGTCGACGATGATGCCGACGTAGTACGTCCCGGGGCCGGCGACCCACCAGTCGTCCGTGTCGTACTCGAAGGTGATGTACCCTCCGGCGGGAATGGCGTCCCCGACAAAGGTGGTCATGATGTGGTCGTCCCCGGTGCTGATGTACTCATTGTCGGAGAGGTACATCGACACGGACACCGACTCGCTGGCACCGGGCGTCCAGTCGGCCGATCCGATGTTGGCGATCCGTGTCTCGAAGTGCCAGGTGTCGCCCAGGTACACGTGCGTCGGCCAGAACTGGCTG